>NZ_JBHXMF010000040.1:0-86404 GCF_042721055.1 Streptomyces sp. NPDC058470 | reverse complement strand
TCATCGCGGAGTCTCCCGGGCGGAGTCGAAGTGAAGGCGGGCGCGGGGCCGGGGGGCCGGGCGGGAGGCCCCGGCCCCCGCCGGCGGGGGGCCCTGCCCGGCGGGGGGGCCGGGGGGGCGGGGGGGGGGGGGGGCCGGGGCGGGGGGTGCCCGCCCGGGGCCCACCGCGCTGTTCAAGTGTCATAAGTGTCATTGAATGACACGATATAGGGCCTACTCCCCAATTGTCGCCGGATGCTCGGGAGTTCACCCGTCAACGTTGTCGGATCCATCTGGTCTAGACCTTGACTGGTACAGACCAATACGGTTGAGTGTGCCTCCACACCCCCCACCACGGCCGCTCCCGACGCCGTGTCCGGCCCCGCCGGCGCGTGCGCACAAGGCTTTGCTTCGCTTTGCCCTTGGTCGGGTGCGGCCGTGCTCCGAAGAGGAGTTGATCCTGTGTCGAGGCGCCGCATCTCCGCAGTCATGGCCGCAGTCATCATAGGAACCGCCGCACCGGCGCTCCTGCCGGCCACGAGCGCTTCCGCCGCGGCCTGTTCGAGCTACTCGAGCTGGGTGGCCGGCAAGGCGTACGTCACCGGCAACATCGTCCGCTACACCGACGGCAAGGCCTACATCGCCGAGCACGACAACCCGGGCTACGACCCCACCGTCAGCACCTGGTATTGGGAGCCCTACGCCTGTGACAGCGGCACCGGGACCCCCGCCGCCAGCTTCGTCGTCACCGAGGCGCAGTTCAACCAGATGTTCCCGAGCCGGAACTCCTTCTACACCTACAGCGGCCTGGTCGCCGCGCTGAGCGCCTACCCGGCCTTCGCCAAAACCGGCAGCGACACGGTGAAGAAGCAGGAGGCCGCGGCCTTCCTCGCCAACGTCAACCACGAGACCGGCGGCCTCGTCTACATCGTCGAGCAGAACACGGCCAACTACCCGCACTATTGCGACTACAGCCAGTCGTACGGCTGCCCGGCCGGTCAGTCCGCGTACTACGGCCGTGGGCCGATCCAGCTCAGCTGGAACTTCAACTACAAGGCCGCCGGCGACGCGCTCGGCATCGACCTGCTCCACAACCCCTCGCTCGTGCAGACCGACGCCGCCGTGGCCTGGAAGACCGGCCTCTGGTACTGGAACACCCAGACCGGTCCCGGCACCATGACCCCCCACAACGCCATGGTCAACAGCGCGGGCTTCGGCCAGACCATCCGCAGCATCAACGGTTCGCTGGAATGCGACGGGAAGAACCCCGCGCAGGTCCAGAGCCGCGTTGACGCCTACAACCGCTTCGTCGGCATCCTCGGCACCACCGCCGGAGCCAACCTCTACTGCTGACGCAGTCATCTCCCAGACCGTGTCCATGTGAGCGGTGTCCTGGGCGCGCACACGTACCCGTAGGTCGTGTGCAAAGCTGCCGCGATGACCTCAGCGAAGATCACCGCGGCAGCCGCGGGCACCTGGAAACTCGGCGATCTGCCCGTCAACCGCATCGGATTCGGCGCGATGCGGCTGACGGGCAGTGCGGCCTTTCACCTGGGCACGCCGAGCGACCGCACCCGCTCGATCGCCGTGCTCCGGCGCGCGATCGAGCTCGGCGTCGACCACATCGACACCGCCGCCTTCTACTTCTCGTCGCTGCGCTCCGCGAACGAACTGATCAACAGCGCGCTCGCCCCGTATTCGGACGGACTGGTCATCGCCACGAAGGTCGGGCCGCACCGTGACTACTCGGGGGAGTGGGGCACCGCCGCCAGGGCGGACCAACTGCGCGGCCAGGTCGAGGAGAACCTGCGGCAGCTCGGCCGCGACCATCTCGACGTGGTGTATCTCCGCCGGATGCGACAGGACTCCATCGCCGAGCACTTCGGGGCGCTGGCCGAGCTGCGCGACGCCGGCCTGATCCGGCACCTCGCCCTCTCCGACGTCGGATCCGGGCACCTCGCCGAGGCACAGGCCATCGCACCCGTGGTGAGCGTGCAGAACAAGTACGGTCTCGACTTCCCGGACCCCGAGACCGACGCCCTCCTGCGGGTCTGCGGCGAACAGGGCATCGCCTTCGTGCCCTTCTTCGCGATCGCGGGCAAGGGCGGCGCCCAGGGCGCGAGCGGCGCCGATGACGACGAAGTCCTCGCCGTCGCGCGTGCGCACGGCGCGAGCCCCGCACAGGTCCGGCTCGCCTGGACCCTGCGGCAGGGCCCACACGTGCTCGCCATCCCCGGCACCGGCAACCCGGACCACCTCGCCGAGAACGTGGCCGCGGGCGCGCTCCGGCTCACCGACGAAGAAACGACCCGCCTCGACGCACGCCACGCGCGAGGAGAGTGAGGGCGGGGCCGTTCTATGGGGGCGGGTTTCCCAGGGGTACCGGGTGCGTGAGTGATGGTGGTCTTGAGGGGTGGGTTTCCCAGGGATCCGCCGCGGCGGTGCCGGGTGCGTGAGCGAGGGCGGACTTCAGGAGCGGGTGACCGACACGCGGGGGCGAGCCATGCTGGGGGTGACCCGACTGAAGGGGCGAGGACCGCGTGTCCTCACCAGCACGGAGATCAACGGCCTCGGTGACCTGCCTCTCGCGGCGGTGACGTCATGACCGGGACCGTCCTGGTGACCGGCGGCACCGGATTTGCCGCCGGCTGGTGCATCGTCGAACTGCTGCAACAGGGATACGACGTGCGCACCACGGTGCGCGGTTCGTCCCGTGAAGAACCCGTACTTCGCGCCATGACCTCACCGGAGGCGGCGGGGCAGCGTTTCATCGCCGCCGGGGAGTTCCGCTGGATGGCCGACATCGCACAGGAGCTGCGCGCCGCGCTCGGCGACGCGGCGGCGAAAGGTGCCCACGCGCAAACTCCCCGACTTCGCGGTCCGCCTGCTGGCGCGCTTCGATCCCGGGGTTCGCGCGGTCGCGCCCTACCTGGGACGCAGGCATCTGCACACCGCCGACAAGGCACGGCAGACGCTGACGTGGCAGCCGCGCCCCGCCGCCGAGACCATCACCGACTGTGCGCGAAGTCTCGCCGCCCATCAGGTGGTGTGAGTCCCTGCCCGGAGGCGGGCGGCCTCCGAAGGCTCAGCCCAACTGCTCGTGCAGGAAGGCCACCGTGCGCTGCCAGGCCAGCGCGGCCGACTCGGGGTCGTACACGCTGGGACGTCCGTCGTTGAAGAAGGCGTGCCGAGCGGGGTACAGGTGCATGTCCGGAGTGATGCCGGACTGCTGATGAATCGCCGCGCTCATCTGCTCCAGGCCCTCCTTGGAGATACTCGCGTCGAGTTCGCCGTAGTGACCCTGGATCTGCGCCTTGAGGCCGGAGTAGTCGTGCTCCGGGTCCGCGATCGCGCCGTAGAACGGCACCGCCGCGGTGACGCGCCGGTCCACACTGGCCAGGTGGAGGACGAAGCCGCCGCCCATGCAGAAGCCGACCGAGCCCACCGTGTCGGAGGTCACCTCGGGCAGCCCGAGGAGGTGGTCGACGGCGCCGGAGAGCAGCTCGACGCCGCGCGACACCGGCAGCTCCTTCGCCATCCGCAGCGCTTCGGCCTTCTCGTGCGCGACATTGCCGCCGTACAGGTCCGGTGCGAGAGCCACGAATCCCTCTGCCGCCAGCCGGTCGGCGACATTCGCTATGTGATCGGTGAGACCCCACCACTCCTGGATGACGATGACGCCGGGTCCCCGGCCGGAGGGCGGCAGCGCGAGATAGCCGTGCGCGGTGGTCCCGGCGCTGGGGAACGTCACGTTCTGATGGGCCGGGGCTCCGGTCGACTTCGGCAGCTCGGACATGGCACTCAACTCCTGGGGAGGCGGCATCGGCACAGGGCGCGGCGGGGCCGGCCCCGAATCGATCTCCACCATGCCACGCGTACCTGTAGTGCTTCCTGCCGCCCCGCCTCGCCCGGCACCCGACTCCCGGTCACCCAGGCCGCTCTCACGGCCCGTACGAGAAGGCCGCGGCGAAGGGCCGACGGGCACCTCGCGGTGCTGGGCGGCTGCATGGTTGCCGTCTTCCACCGTCGTGTCCGGGCAGGGTGGCGGCGCCGATATCGCGGAGTAGGCGCCGGGAGCGAACCGTGCGACGGCGTACGTGGTGAGGCTCAGCCAGCAGAGGCTCAAGAGCCACCCGCCCAGGACGTCCGAGAACCAGTGAACGCCCAGATAGACACGGGACAGCCCGACCAGTGCGGCCCAGCAGCCGATGAGAAGGGTGAGCGACGTTCTGCCGCGCCCGGCCCGTGCGAGCACCGCGAGAATGAGCAGCCCGCCGGTGACCGCGGACGTGGTGGTGTGGCCGGAGGGAAACGACCAGCGGGAGGCGTGCGCGGCCCAGTCGACTGTCGCGGGGCGGGGCCGGGCGACCCAGGACATCACCCCGTAACGCACGGACTGCGCGGCGGCGAGGCAGCCGAGACAGCCCACGACAGCGAGGATCCGCTGCCCGCTGGTGCGCCCGAGAATGATCCCGGCCACGCCGACCAGGACGAACGGGATGATCCCCGTGCCGCTGTTCGTCACCAGGCGCGCCAGGGCGACCGCGACGGCCGGACGGTGTCCCACGGACCACGAGGTGAGGTCCTCGTCGCCGAACAGGGCGGCGCCGCCCCGGCCGGACACGGTCAGGGCCAGCAACACGAAAGCGACCAGGCTCCCCACCGCCATCGAACCGGCGAGGTCCCTGGCGTCCTTGAGCGGCGGCGCGGCACGCGGCGCTGCGGGCATCGGCGTGGACCCCTTCCGTAACGGCGCGCGGGCGCGGCGGACGACCACTTCCGAGCTGACTACAATCCTGTAGACGGTCGGCACAACTGTAGACGATCGCCGAGTCGGGATCGTTCCCATGCCGTGAGTCCCGCGAGGAGCGACGGTCCCCCGATCCCCCGATCCGGGATGCCGTACCCTACGTGTTACGTATAACCCACGATCCTCCGGAGAGGTCCCGATGAGACACGTCGCCCTGGTCACCCTCGTCGTCGACGACTACGACGAGGCGATCCGCTTCTACACCGAAGCCCTCGGATTCCGGCTGGTCGAGGACACACCGCGCCCCGACGGCTCCCGCTGGGTCGTGGTCGAACCGGGCATGGAACGGCAGAAAGGCCAGGGCACCGGTCTTGTGCTGGGCCGCGCCAAGGACGAGGCGCAGCGCGTGCGGGTCGGTGACCAGACCGGCGGGCGCGTGGGCTTCTTCCTGCACACCGACGACTTCGCCCGCGACTACACGCGGATGCGCGCCGCCGGTGTGACCTTCCTGGAGGAACCGCGCCACGAACCGTACGGCTCGGTCGTCGTCTTCCAGGACCTGTACGGAAACCGCTGGGACCTGCTCCAGCCCGCCCCCACCGCATAAACCACCGAACCAAGCTGCCGAGGAAACACACGCATGACCGCGCCCCGCATCGACATCGACACCATCCGCCGACTCCCCAAGGCCGTCCTGCACGATCACCTCGACGGCGGCCTGCGCCCCGACACCCTCGTGGAGCTCGCCGAGTCGGTCGGCCACACCCTGCCCACCACCGATCCCGAGGCCCTGGCAGCCTGGTACTACGAGGCCGCCAACTCCGGGGACCTGGTGCGCTACATAGCCACCTTCGAGCACACCCTCGCCGTGATGCAGAGCCGCGAGGGCCTGCTGCGCACCGCCGAGGAGTACGTCCTCGACCTGGCCGCCGACGGCGTCGTCTACGGCGAGGTGCGGTACGCACCCGAGCTGATGCTGGACGGTGGGCTCAACCTGCCCGAGGTCGTCGAGACCGTGCAGGAGGGCCTGGCGGCGGGCATGGCCAAGGCGGCCGCCGCGGGCACCCCGGTGCGCGTCGGCACGCTGCTGTGCGGGATGCGGATGTTCGACCGCACCCGGGAGATCGCGGACCTCGCGGTGGCCTTCCGGGACGGTGGCGTCGTCGGCTTCGACATCGCGGGCGCCGAGGACGGCTTCCCGCCCGCAGACCACCTGGCCGCCTTCGAGCACCTGCGCCGCGAGAACGTGCCGTTCACCATCCACGCCGGTGAGGCGCACGGTCTGCCCAGCATCCACCAGGCCCTCCAGGTCTGCGGCGCCCAGCGCATCGGCCACGGCGTCCGCATCACCGAGGACATCGTCGACGGCAAGCTCGGCCGGCTCGCGGGCTGGGTCCGCGACCGTCGTATCGCTCTGGAGATGTGCCCGACGTCCAACCTTCAGACAGGCGCCGCGACCTCCATCGCCGAGCACCCCATCACCGCCCTGCGCGACCTCGGTTTCCGGGTCACCCTCAACACCGACAACCGTCTGGTGTCGGGCACCACGATGACCCGCGAGATGTCACTTCTTGTCGAGGAGGCGGCCTGGACCGTCGAGGATTTGCGCACGGTCACCGTGAACACGGTCAAGAGCGCGTTCCTCCCCTTCGACGAGCGCAACGCCCTCATCCGCGACGTGGTGCTGCCCGGCTACGAGGCCGTGCTCTAGGCCCTGTCGTCACATTCCCGTCTGCCTCGCGACGCCATGCACGCCCTCTCGCCGCGCCGGGCGCAGACCCAAGTACGTCCCGTACGAGGGTCCACGCCCGGCACACCGAGAGCACGCACCTGACGCCGCGAGGCCGCCCTCCGGGCGACGACGGGAATGTGACGACAAGACCTAGAGCAACCCCCGTACGTACGCTGCCTGGCCGACATGCTGCAGATCGTCGGAAAGAACGCTCACCAGGCGCACGCCAAGGGTGACCGGCGGGTCCCAGTGCGCGTCCACGACGCGCTCCAGGTCCTTGGCTCCCAGTCCGCGGACGAACCCCAGCGTCTGTTCGTGCACGGCGTCGTAGTAACCCAGCAGCAGGTCGCCCGACTCCACCCGGACCTGGGCGACCTGCTTGGCCGCGTGCCCGTACCCGGTGTCCCGATGGGGGAGACCCAGCGCGAAGCGGTCGGCCCACCCCTGTGCCAGCCAGACCTGTTCGAAGTCGGCCGCGTCGGCGACATGGTCGTCCTGGACGCGGGTGAGATGCCAGATCAGCCAGGAGACCGAGTTGGCGCCGACGGCAGGAGGGGTGTTGAGGCGGTCCGGGGGCAGCCCGTCGACCACGGCATGGACCTCTTCCTGGATGCGGCTGTACGCGTCGATGAGAATGTCCTTTGCGTGCATGCGTCCACCATCGCGCATCGCGGTCCCCCGCGCGCGCCACTCCCCAGGGGCGTCAGGCGCGCTGCTCCGCGGAGTCGAGCAGGACCATCAGCGCCCGTGCCGCCGGACTGGTGGCGTCCGTAGGCGGCAGCATGGCGACCGTCTCGTACGACGCCTCGGAGACGCCCTTGAAGGGGAGGGCGGTGAGATCGCCGGCCTCGCGCTTGAAGCCGAAGTGCCGTGGCACCACAGCGATTCCGAGGCCCTCGTGGACGAGCTCCAGCAGGCTGTGTACGTCGTTGACCTCAAGTGTCACGGTCCGCTGCACGCCCGCGGCGACGAAGGCCGCGTCCGTGGTGCGGCGCGGACCCCAGTCGGGGTGGAAGTCGACGAAGTCCTCGCCGCCCAGTTCCTCGGGCGTGAGCACCGCGGCGGTCGCGAGGCGGTGCTCCGGATGGCAGAGCACGGTCATCGGCTCGCTGGTCAGCGGCACCGAACGCAACTGGTCGGTGTCCGCCTGCGTCCGCACGGCGAAGGCCAGGTCGAGCCGCCCGGCGGCGACCTCCTCGGCCAGCGCCCAGGAACCCGCCTGCCGCAGTCGGATCTCCACGTCGGGGTGGCGCCGCCGGAACGCGGCAAGCAGCGTGGCCACATGCACTCCGGCGATGCACTGCTCGGTGCCGAGGGCGAGCGTGCCGCGCAGCACACCCTGCACCGCGGCCACGGCGTCGTGGGCCGAGCGGACCTGGGCGAGGATCCGCTCCGCCTCGCCGAGCAGGGCCCGGCCGGCCTCCGTGAGCGTGACCCGGCGAGTGGTACGGACGAACAGCGGAGCCTGCAGCTCCCGTTCCAGGGCACGGATCGAGGACGACAGGCCCGACTGCGACACCATGAGCCGCTCGGCCGCCCGGGTGAAGTGCTGGTCCTCGGCGACGGCGACGAAATGCTGGAGATGGCGCAGTTCCATGAGGGACCAGGGTAGTCGCCGCGCGGAAACCGCCCCCACCGATTGAGAAGCGCGGGCGCTGAATGTCATCCGATTCTCCCGTTGGACCGCTGCCCCGGGCACGCGCGAGAGTGGAGACCTGATTTTCCCGGCATCTCAGGAGTACGCGTTGTACACCGCACACACCGACCGTTACGCGGACATGCCCTACCGGCGCACCGGACGCAGCGGCCTGAAACTTCCCGCGCTGTCGCTCGGCCTGTGGCACAACTTCGGCCCCGACCGGCCCGTGGAGACCCAGCGCGCGATCCTGCGCCGCGCCTTCGATCTCGGCGTCACCCACTTCGACCTGGCGAACAACTACGGCCCGCCGCCCGGCGCCGCCGAGTCCGCCCTCGGCGACGCCCTGAAGGCGGACTTCACGCCCTACCGCGACGAGCTGGTCATCTCCACCAAGGCGGGCTACCTGATGTGGCCGGGCCCGTACGGCGAATGGGGTTCACGCAAGTACCTGCTGTCCTCGCTGGACCAGAGCCTTGGCCGCATGGGTCTCGATTACGTGGACATCTTCTACTCGCACCGCCCGGACCCGGAGACTCCCCTCGAGGAGACGATGGGCGCCCTGCACTCGGCGGTCCAGCAGGGCAAGGCGCTGTACGTCGGCGTCTCCAACTACTCGCCGGAGCAGACCCGCGAGGCCGCCCGCGTTCTCGGTGAACTGGGCACCCCGCTGCTGATCCACCAGCCGCGCTACTCGATGCTCGACCGCCGACCCGAGGCGGAGGGGCTCCTGGACGCCTTGGACGAGCTGAAGGTCGGCTCCATCGCCTACTCGCCGCTGGAGCAGGGCCTGCTGACCAGCCGTTACCTCGACGGCATCCCGGAGGGCTCGCGCGCCGCCAGTGACAGCCCCTTCCTGAGTGCGGACACGGTCACCGAGGATCTCGTACGACAGCTGCGCGCCCTCGACGAGATCGCCAAGTCCCGTGGCCAGTCCCTGGCCCAGCTGGCGCTGGCCTGGGTGCTGCGCGGTGGCCGGGTGACCTCCGCGCTCATCGGCGCGAGCAGCACCCAGCAGCTGGAGGACAGCGTGACGGCCACCCGCGCCCTGGACTTCGACCCTCAGGAGCTGGCCCGGATCGACGCGATCATCAAGCCGGCCGGCCGATGAGGCGCTCGCTGAGCTCCCAGAGCCGGTCGGCCGCCTCGGGGTCGACGGCGTAGGGCAGTACGCCGGCCTTCCAGGACCTGTTCATGAGGGTCCAGTCGTGGCCCTCCTCCAGCGACATCGGGGGAGCGACGTCGCTGTTCTCGCAGTAGAGGCCGCCCAGGGAGTCGAGCAGGGGGCTGGTGGCGCACCACACGCTGGTGGCCGCTCCCTGCTCGACCGTTTTGAGCTGCCGCTCGGGGTCCAGCACCGGCTGCCCGTCGTCGTCGAGTACGCCGACGGCCTTCAGGTCCTCCTCCGCGAGGTACTTCTTCAGGCCGGTCGCGACGATGCTTCCCGGGTGCAGGGAGAAGGCCCGCACTCCGTCAGCCTTTGCGCGGGCGTCCAGCCCGACCGCGAACAGGATGTTGGCCGTCTTGGACTGGCCGTAGGCCGCCCAGCGGTCGTACTCACGGCGCTCGAAATGCGGGTCGTCGAACACGACCGGTGAGAAGCGGTGCCCCCAGGACGACACCGAGACGACCCGCGCCCCGCCCGCCCGGCGCAGTGCGGGCCGCAGCCGGGCGACCAGCTGGAAGTGGCCGAGGTGGTTCGTGGCGAACTGCGCCTCGTAGCCCCGTGCGTCGCGCATCAGTGGAGTCGCCATGATGCCCGCGCTGTTCACGAGGATGTGCAGCGGCCGACCGGAGGCGAGGAAACACTCCGCGAAGGCGTCGATGGAGGCGGGGTCGAGCAGATCCATCGTCTCGACCTCGACGCCGTCGACCTCCTTCAGCGCGGCCCGCGCCCTGTCGGTGTCGCGCGCCGGTACGACGACCTCGGCGCCCGCGGAACGCAGCACGCGCGTGGTCTCCAGGCCGATGCCGGAATAGCCGCCGGTGACGACGGCGACCTTGCCGGTCAGGTCGATGCCCTTGATGACGTCCTCGGCGGTGGACGCGGCGTCGAACCCGGAGTGGAGGGGCTCTTGGACGGTGGTCATGGCTCGGATCTCCTTCAGTGGGCTGTCCTGCCACCGTATGACCGGAGATCCGTACGCTGAATGCTTGAGAGTCCGCATTACTTGCGCGATAGTACGGAGATGCCTGCTGATCCCCTCTCCGACACCCTCGCTCTCACCGACGCCCGATGCGTCATCTCCGGTGGCTTCACGGCCGGCGGTGACTGGGCGCTGCGCTTTCCCCGGCCCGGTCGGCTCAAGATCACCGCTGTGGTGAAGGGGAGCTTCTGGGTGGCCCTCGACGACATGCCGGAGGCCGTGCTGCTGGAGGCCGGAGACGTGGCCGTCTTCGACGGCAGCCGCCCCTTCGTGGTCTCCAGCGATCCGGCACTGGAACCGGCCGACGCGTCGACGCTGTTCGCCGACGCGGCCGGCCCCATGGTCCGGTTCGGTGCGGGCACGGACGTCGTCTCCATCGGCGGTCATGTCGAACTGGGGCGAAACGGCGAGGAGTTGCTGCTGCACGCTCTGCCGCCGCTGCTGCATGTCCGCGCCGCCGCGGACGAGGCACCCGTGCTGGGCTGGCTGCTCGACCAGCTCGTCCATGAACTGACCGCCGGCCGTGCCGGCGCCGACTTCGCGTCCGACCAGCTCGCCCAGCTGATGTTCGTCCAGGTCCTGCGCGCCTACCTCGCGGACGCCGACGCGCTTCCGCCCGGGCGGCTGCGGGCCCTCGCCGACGACCGCATCGCCCCCGCCCTGCGGCTGATGCACGCCGAGCCCGGCCGCCCCTGGCAGTTGGAGGAACTCGCCCGAGCGGCCGCGATGTCACGGACCACCTTCGCCCAGCGCTTCCGTGCGGTGGCCGGCGTACCGCCCCTGACCTATCTGCTCGACTGGCGCATGAGTCTGGCCCGGCGTGCCCTGCGGGACGGTGAGGCCTCGTTGTCGGCGCTGGCTCAGCGGGTCGGCTACACGTCCGAGAGCGCGTTCAGCAACGCCTTCAAGCGCACGACCGGAATGGCCCCGAAGCGTTACCGGGACGCGGCACGGACCGTGGTCACGCCCTGAGCCGCGGCCGGGCTCAGGCGTTGAGCCGCTCTTCCAGTCGCACCGTGACCGTGTCGCCCTCCGCCTTCCCGATCGCTCTGCGCACCTCGGCGTTGACCGGCAGCATGTGGGTGCCGTCCCCCAGGGCCATGAAGGAACTGCGGAAAGGATGGCCGTCGATCGTGCCGCTGACCTTGACCAGTCCGCGGGTCCCGAAGAACGCGACGGACTCCGCCCATTTGACGTAGGTCCAACTGCCGGCTTCGGGACTCTTCTTCAACACAGCGGTGAAGTGCGCGTCCACTTTGCTCACGGTGCTCATGGGGTTCTCCCTTTCCGTAGGCGCCCTACTCAAGAGACCACCGTGAGCCGGAAAACTCATCGCGGGGAGACAGTTGTCCGTGCCCCGACGACCTAGACGGGTACGCGGTCCAGGAATCCGTGCACACTCCGGATACGGTCCTCGCCGTCGAGGGTGATCACGTCGAATCCGGCCACGGGCGCCGAACCGTCCGCCTCGTGGACCAGTTCCCAGCCGAAGCGCGCGGTGTCGTGGTGTCCGTCGACCGTGCCCGTGAGGTGGAAGGCGAAGCCGGGGAACTGCTCGTGCACCGCGGCGATCACGGCGGCGATCTGCTCGTGGCCGCGGACCTCGGCCAGCGGGTCGATGTAGTCGCCGTCCGTGGCCCACGCGGCGGCGACCGTCTTCGCGAGCGCGTCCGGCTCCGCGGTGTTCCAGGCCTCGAAGTAGCGGGCTACGGCACTCTCGTAACGGTCGTTGCTTGCGGGCATGGTTGATCAGCCTCCATCACATCGGGGTTCGTGCAGGTCGGGATCCGGATTCCGGGGGGTGATGCGCTGCTGGGATCCGATATCGCAACCATGCCCGGAGGCCCTCGAAAGCGTCGATTACCTCTGGGGTAAAGGTGGCCCGTTGGGTTTCGGCCAAATCTGGTGACGAATATGCCAGGAGACTGGCTGGAATGGCGTGGTGACAGAGTGTCAGGAGTGGCGATACTCGAATCCAAGGGCAATTCAGCCAAGCCCGTACAGCGCCATCATGCACAACAGCGCCATCATGCACAGCAGACGAGCCGCAGGGAAAGTGAGGCAGCTCCGGCAGCGAGCGACGCGATGGGGGAGCGATCGTGCACGATGAATTCCTGTGCTACGTGACCGCGTACGGAATATGCGGCGGTCAGCGGGTGGGTGTGCCGCTGGGAAGTTATCGCGCGCCCACCCTGGCGCTCGCCCTGTGGTGGATGCGGGACCGTGCCGCGTGGATGGCCGAGCGGCTCGACCCGCAGCCCGAGGATCCGACCTTCCCGCCGAACTCCATCGCGCCGGTGGGGTCGACCGTCCCGGACGTGCCCGGCGTCCTGCGTGCCTGGTGCGGCGACTCGACGCAACAGGAGCTGGTCGCCGATGAGTTGGCCGCCGGAAGGCTCGTCCGCGTCGCCACCAATGACGACACCACCGAGTACGAGCTGATGGCCGAGTCCGTGGACGCCCGGCGCATGCAGCGGACCGCCGCCGTACTCGGCAGCTCGGCGGCCTGACCTCTGGAGCTGCCCGCCCGGCCCGCAATCCGTGAGGGGCCCTCGATGGCGCCCCGTGAAGACACCCATCAGGCGAATATATGGACGAATAGCTAGAATTCAGGCATGGCAGAGCGGCCGGTCATGCCCATCGCGCCCGAACTCGTGCTCGAAACCGAGACGGGTTCCATGGTGATGAGTCCCAGCCGCGACTACCACGTCGGACGCGACCCGTTGAGCGATGTCGTCATCGACGACGCCCGGGTCTCGTGGCACCACGCCGTGCTCCGCCCCGAGGCCGACCACTGGACGGTCGAGGACGAGAACAGCACGAACGGCACGTACGCCGACGGCCGGCGCGTCCACGAATGGGGCGTCGGACCGGGCAGCGTCCTGCGCTTCGGCAACCCCTCCGACGGTCCCCGCGCGGTACTCGCCGACCGGCCTCCGGAACGCCCGTCGGCCGTCTCGCTGCCCTCCGCCACCGGCACCTTCCGGCGGCCCACCACCGTACGGCCGCTGCCCGCCCGCACCGTCCGCATCGGCCGCGGCGGCGACAACGACCTGGTCATCGACGACCTGGTCGTCTCGCGACGGCACGCCGAGCTCCGCGCGCTGCCGGACGGGTCGTACGAGATCGTCGACCTCGGCAGCCACAACGGCACCTTCCTCAACGGCCGGCCCGTGAGCCGCGCGCCGGTCACGCCCGGTGACATCGTCGGCATCGGCCACTCCGCGTTCTGTCTCGTCGGCGACCAGCTGCAGGAGTACGTCGACACGGGCGAGGTCTCCCTCGACGTCCAGGACCTCACGGTCGCCGTCGACCACGGACGCAAGACGCTGCTGGACCAGGTGTCCTTTCCCGTCGGCGAGAAGTGCCTGCTCGCCGTCGTGGGCCCGAGCGGCGCCGGAAAGTCCACGCTCCTGAACGCCCTGACCGGTCTGCGCCCCGCCGATCGCGGCACGGTCCTCTACGACGGCCGCGACCTCTACCGCGACTACGCCGAGCTGCGCCAGCGCATCGGCCTCGTTCCGCAGGACGACATCCTGCACACCCAGCTGACCGTGCGCAAAGCCCTCACGTACGCCGCCCGGCTGCGGTTCCCGCAGGACACCGCGAAGGCGGAGCGCCAAGCCCGGGTCGACGAGGTGATCGGTGAGCTGGGCCTTGGGCAGCGCGCCGACCAGCCCATTCACAGCCTCTCCGGCGGTCAGCGCAAGCGGGTCAGCGTGGCCCTGGAACTGCTGACCAAGCCGTCGCTGCTGTTCCTCGACGAACCGACGTCCGGCCTCGACCCCGGCATGGACCGCTCGGTCATGCACATGCTTCGGGGCCTCGCCGACGACGGCCGCACGGTCATCGTGGTCACCCACAGTGTGCTCAGCCTCGACGTCTGCGACCGCCTCCTCGTGCTCGCGCCCGGCGGAAAGGTCGCCTACTACGGACCGCCCGAGGACGCCCTCGCCTTCTTCGGCTACGAGCAGTGGCCGGAGGCCTTCGAGGACTTCGAGCGGGACCACGACCGGGACTGGGCGGGCGACTACCGGGTGTCACCCTTCCACCGCCAGTACATCGACAACTCCACCTCGCAGCCGTATCAGGCGCAGGCCGCCCCGGTCGCCCCAGTGGGACCACCGCCCAAGCCACAGAGCTGGGGTGCCCAGCTCAGCACCCTGATCCGCCGCTACGCCGCCGCCCTCAGCGCCGACCGGACCTTCCTCATCATCATGATCGCGCTGCCGTTCGTGATGGGCGCGATGGCCCGCGCACTGGCCGGAAGCCGCCTGACACAGGAGACGGCGATGAACGCACTGCTCATTCTGTGCGTGGGGGGAGTCCTGACGGGCGCGGCCAACGCCGTGCGCGAACTGGTCAAGGAACGGGTCATCTACCAACGCGAGCGCGCCGTCGGCCTGTCCAGATCGGCGTACCTCATGTCCAAGGTCGTGGTTCTGGGCACCATCACCGTGCTTCAGGCCGTCGTGCTGAGCCTCGTCGGGCTGTTCGGCGTCGATCTCAACGCACCCGGCGGAGAAGGCGTCCTCATGCCGCCGCTCGTCGAGATCACGGTGGCCGTGGCCCTGCTCGCCTTCACCGCGATGATGCTCGGCCTTCTCGTCTCCGCCATGGTGCGCAAGGAGGAGGTCACCATGCCGCTGCTCGTGCTGCTGGCCATCGTCCAAGTGGTCTTCTGCGGCGCGCTGTTGAAACTGAACGGTGTGCCCGGCATCGAACAGCTCGCCTGGCTGGTGCCCTCGCGCTGGGCTCTGGGCGCGATGGCAGGGACCATCGGGCTGGCCCGGATCCTCCCTGGGAAGCTGACCGGCGACCCGCTGTTCCGGCACGAGACCGGCGTCTGGCTTCTCAACATGGGGATGCTGGTCGTCCTCTCGGTCGTCTTCGGGTACGTGGTGATCCGCCTGCTGCGGCGGCACGAACCCGCTGTCATGCGGAAGTAGGCGCGATGACGACAGCCGAATTCCGCCCCACCCACGTGATCCCCCAGGACGGCCTGCACGCCTGGGAGACCCCCGATCCTTCCCGGCCCACGGTGCCGCTCGACGCGCTGCTGCCGGTCCAGTTGATCGACCGGCTCGGCGACTGGGGCCGGGTCCTGTGCGCCAACGGCTGGTCGGCCTGGGTCGACGGCCGCCTGCTGGTCGCCGTACCGCAGGAGCCGCCCGCCGCCGGCAGCCCCCTCACCCGGACAGCCGATCCGCGCCCCCTCCTGGCCCGCGTCGAAGAGGCGCTCTCCCGCTATCGGGGCGCCGCCGAGGATCTCGCCGCCGGACGGCTCGACGGGCAGTCCTTCCGCGGCCGTACGCAGGGGCAGCGGATCGGGGTGATCGTCGACGGCGAGTCGCTCTGGTTGTACGACGGCGAGCACGAGCGGTGGGTGTACTGCGACGGGACGCGGCTGAGTACCTACGCGGAGGGGCAGGCCCCCGCGGCAGCGGCTCAGGAGCCGGTACGGGAAGAAGCTCCGGTGGGCCGCGAACCCACGCGGGTCGTCACGTACGACGAGGACAACCGGAGTGACCTCTGATGGACGACGAGGACGACTGGAGTGACCTCTGATGGGTGAGGGTGGGCGCCACGACACCAGCCTCTTCTCCGGGCGCCCCTCCGACCTGATCGGACGGCGGATCGCCGGCTACCGGATCGAGCAGGAGATCGGCCGCGGCGGCATGGCCGTCGTCTACCGCGCCAAGGACCTGCGGCTCGACCGGACCGTCGCCCTCAAACTGCTCGCCCCTGAACTGGCCCGCAACGACACCTTCCGCGGCCGCTTCACCCACGAGTCTCGGGTGGCCGCGGCGATCGACCACCCGAACATCGTGCCGGTCTTCGAGGCGGGCGAGACGGACGGCGTCCTGTACATCGCCATGCGGTACGTCGCCGGGCGCGACCTGCGCCACCTGCTCGACCGCCAGGGCCCGTTGCCGGTCAAGGTGGCCACCCGGATCGCCGTCCAGGTCGCCTCCGCGCTCGACGCCGCGCACGACCACGGTCTGGTGCATCGGGACGTGAAACCCGGCAACATCCTGGTCGCCCAGGGCACCGACAGCGACCATCCCGAGCACGTGTACCTCACGGACTTCGGCCTGACGAAGAAGTCGCTGTCGCTCACCGGGTTCACGAGCGTGGGCCAGTTCGTCGGAACGCTCGACTACGTGGCTCCCGAGCAGATCTCGGGCAAGCCGGTCGACGGCCGGTGCGACGTCTACAGCCTTGCCTGCGTCGTCTACGAGACCATGGCCGGGAAACCGCCCTTCCAGCGCGAGGACGACATGGCGCTGCTCTGGGCCCACCAGTACGACGAGCCGCCGCCACTGACCGGCAAACGCCCCGACATCGCCGCTCCCGTCGACGACGTCCTCGCCAAGGCGCTGGCGAAGAGCCCCGACGACCGGTACGACTCCTGCCTCGCCTTCGTGGCAGCGCTGCGGGTCGCCGCGAGCGGCGCCACGGATGCCGGCCACGCGCCGACCCAGGTGGACGGGCGGGTTGTCGGGACATCCGAGTACGGCCCGCCACCGGATCCGCCGGGCTGGGCCGGGCCGGTGTTTCCGGGCGACTAGATGCGGGGGCAAACCCCCCTGAACACACGCCGGTTGGCAGGATGTGGCGGTCGGCGAAGATCGGCGAAGCTCGTCGCATGACGAAGATCCAGCGAAACGCCGCCCTGCTCGCCGCCTCCGCCTTCGTGCTCGGCCTCACCGCACCGCTCACCGCGACCGCTTCGACCGCCGCTGTACCCAAGCCTCTCGCCTGGGCGAAGTGCGAGGGAAGCGGGCTCGATCCGCGGCAGCAGTGCGCGACAGTCGAGGTGCCGATGGACTACGCCAACCCCGACGGTCGGAAGATCACCATCGCTGTTTCCAGGATCCCCAGCGAGAACCCGCAGGCGCGCCGCGGCGTTCTGCTGCTGATTCCCGGCGGACCCGGCGGCTCCAGCCTCAACAACCCTTCGGGCAAGGGGCAGCAGCTGCCGCAGGAGGTGCGGGACGCCTACGACCTGATCGGTTTCGACCCCCGCGGACTCGGCCGCTCCACCCCCGTCACCTGCGGCCTCGACCACAGCGACCTCGCCACGTCGAAACTGCGCCCCTGGCCCGCCCCCGACGGATCGATCACCGAGAACATGGCCACCGCACAGCGCCTGTCCGACGCCTGCGAGCGCAACGGCGGCGAGCTCATCAAGCACATCAGCACCGCCAACGAGGCCCGCGACATCGACCGCATCCGGGCGGCGCTCGGCGAGCGCAAGCTGTCCGCGTGGGGTGTCTCGTACGGGACGTATGTCGGCGCCGTCTACAGCCAGTTGTTCCCGCACCGCACCGACCGCGTCGTGCTGGACAGCAACGACGACCCCGACCACACCCGAGTCGCCCGCGCCTGGCTCGCCGGTCACGAGGCGGGCGTCGAGGACACCTTCCCCGAGTTCGCCACATGGGCGTCCGCACCCGGCAACCCGGACCGGCTGGCCGAGACGGCGGACGAGGTCCGCCCGCTGTTCCTGGACCTCGCCGCGAGACTGGACCGCGAACCGATCCCCTGGCCCGGCGCCAACCCGGAGGAGCTGAACGGCAATGTGCTGCGCCAGACGATGCTGGACAGCCTCTACTCGCCCAGCCGCTTCCCCGACCTGGCCCGGCTGGTCCTTGCCGCGCAGAAGGGCACCCTGCCGCCGGCGCCCCCCGCGCCGCCCGAGGCGGTGCTGCAGAACGTCACCGCTGTCGGCGCCGGGACCCTCTGCAACGACATCGCATGGCCCAAGACGGCCGCCGCGTACGAGAAGGACGTTGCCCGGAGCCGGGCCAAGTACCCGCTGACCGCCGGCATGACAAGGAACGCGATGGTCTGCGCCGCCTGGCCGTTCACGCCGAAGGAGCCCCCGGTACGGATCACCGACCGCGGCCCGTCCAACATCCTGCTCATCCAGAACGAGCGCGATGTGGCCACCCCGCTCAGCGGCGCGCTGAAACTCCGCGACGCCCTGGGCGAGCGGGCCACCATGGTCACCGTGAACTCCACCGGCCACGACGCCTACCTCGCCAACGGCAATGAGTGCGGCGACCGTACCGTCTCCCACTACCTGGCGACGGGGGAGCGCCCCGCCCGGGACACCTACTGCGGTTAGCCGACCTGGACCCCGGGTCCCTCGGCGTGGATCTCGCCCCGCCGGTGGACGCCCTTCGCCAGCAGACCGCCGAGGAACCCGGTGACCAGCCCCCACAGCACGGCGAACCCGAGCGCGGTCCACAGCTCGGGCCGGAGGAAGAGTTCCCCGTTCAGACCGCCGCCGATGTCGCCGATCCCGAGGACCGACAGACCGTAGTGCGCGGAGATCCGGCCGACGAGACAGACCATGAGCACGGTCAACGCGAGCGCGACCGCCATGTGCACGGCGTGCTGCCACAGCCGCATCCGGGCCGGTGAGCGGGCGGCCATCAGGAACGCGGCCGCGAGGAGCAGCACCGCGTCGACGACCAACAGCCACCACGCCTTGCCGTCGAAGTCGGCGAGGGTGCGCAGATTGAGCGTGGAGATGTCCGGGGTGCGCAGCACCTGGTCGAGGAGATGCGGCATCGGCAACCCGAACGGCCCGTCCACGCGCCCGTTCCACGTCACGCCGAGCCCGAGAGTGAAGGCCAGCCAGACGAGGTTGGGGAGACCGAGCAGGAGCACGGCGAACGTCTCGGCGGTGTGCCCGCGACTCGCCGCGACCACCAGGGCGATGACGACGCCCAGGACGACGTACGCGAGGAGCAGCGCGACCATGGCGTACGCGGCCGGACGCACCGACTCCTGGAAGCGCAGCAGCCGGGGCGGGAGTGGAGCCGCGCGCGAGACCAGCAGGGCGAGGACGAGGACGCCCACGAGCCACAGCACACCGAAGACCAGCGTCAGCGGCACATCGGTGGTGAAGCCGACCTTGGGAGCGGCACCGAACAGGTCGCCGATGTCGCCGATCGTTCCGTCACCGAGGGAGATGCTGAAGTTCTGCCGGGCGAAGAGCGCGAGGGCGAGGAGGGCCAGCAGCCACAGGACGGCGATCCGGGCGGCCCATCCGGCCAGCTCGGTGGCTCCGGCGACCGCCCGGCGCCGCAGCGGCCGCAGGAACCCGGCGGCCATCACCAGCGCTCCGGCGAGGGTGACCGACAGGGGAATCACCGTCAGGCCCGCCTTCGTGTCGGCGATCACTCCGGCGCCGCCCGAGAGCTCGATGGTGCCGCCGACGGCCGTGACGACGGTGGCGGCGACCACCCGGGGAAACGCGTTGCCGGGCAGGTCCGCCGCACCGGCCGCCCACAGCCCGAGTGCGGCGACCACCCCCATGACGATCATCCCGGCCAGCACCGCCAGGACGGCCTGGAGCCAGCCGTGGCGGGCGGCCAGTTTGCCACCGGGGCGGACAACTGCCTGGTCGGACGGTGTCTGGGGGCTCACGCTGCCACGCTAAGCAGCGCCGACGCGGTCCGCCCGCCGGGAGGGGCCGACCGCGTCGGCTTGCGGGCGACACGGGACCGGAGCACACAATGGGCTCGTTGTGTAAGAAAGCGATGCCAAACGTAAGAAACCTGTGCGAAGCGTTTGAAGCATCGCGAGGCCTCTGCTTGAAGCATCACAAAGCTTCTGAAGTGCCGCGGGCCCCCTACACCGGGAAGAAGACCTCGTGAGCGTCGAACCGCCGTCCTCAGGCCGCCCCACCGGACCGCCCTCGGGCCCGCTGTCGGGTCCGTCCCAGCCGGGCCCTTCCGAGCCGAGTCCGACCCAGCCCAGTGGCCGTGTGCCCTCGGGTCCGCCGAGCGGTGCGGGTGGAAGCGGCGCGGGTGGGCCCTCCGGGCCCGGCGGACCGGGTGAACCGAGTGAGCCCGGCAAGGGCCGGGACCGTCCCTGGTGGAAATCGGCGCCCCGCGTCGCACTGATCACCGGCGTACTGGTGGCCGCCGTCGTCCTCGGCCTGGTCTTCACCCGCGGCGACGGCGACACCTCCGCGAGCGGCGGCGAGGTCTTCCTCCAGGCGGCGGCCAAGTCGGGACCCGACCCGTTCACGGAGTCGACGGCCAACGACAGCTCCACCCCGTCCGAGACACCCTCGGCGTCCACCGCGTCGGAGTCCGCCAACGTGACGCGGGGCGTGGACGGTTCGGCCCCCGGCCTCTACGGCGGCACCCGCAACGTCTCCAGCTGCGACGTGGAGAAGCAGATCAAGTTCCTCCAGGCCGACCCGGCGAAGAACAACGCGTTCGCGTCGGTGGCGGGCCTGCGTACCTCCCAGGTCCCCGGCTATCTGCGGGCGCTCACCCCGGTGCAACTGGGCTATGACACCCGGGTCACCAACCACGGCTATCGCGACGGCGCCGCCACCAGCTACCAGGCGGTCCTCCAGTCGGGCACCGCTGTTCTCGTCGACGATCACGGCGTCCCCCGGGTGCGCTGCGCCTGCGGCAACCCGCTGGGCGAGCCGGTCGCGCAGAAGACCACGCCCAGGCGGACCGGTGACTCGTGGCCGTCGTACCGGACGCAGAACGTCGTGGTCGTCTCGCCCTCGACGACGGTCATCAACGTGTTCGTCATCTTCGACCCGGACAACGACGAGTGGATCGCCCGGCACAAGGGCGACACCGGCCACCACGACGAGCAGACAAAGCCGCCGGCGCACCTGCCCTTCCCGTCGGCGAGCGTCTCGTCCCCGACTCCGAAATCCCAGTCCCCTTGTGCCTCTTCGCCCGGGACGACGCCGAGCGGCTCTCCGAGCCCGAGCCTGTGCGCGTCGACCTCCCCGGCACCGTCTTCGTCCTCGCCCTCGTCGCCCTCGTTGTCCTCGTCCGCACCGTCGGAGTCCGAGTCTGACTCGCAGTCCCCGCCATCGGAGCCCCCGACGACGGCATCGGACTCGTCACCCGACCTGGCGTCCTCCGCCACGACGACAGAGACGACGACAGGGACGGCGACGGGGACGGCGACGGGGACAGCATCGATGACGGAGGCGTCCTCGGCTTTCAGCGCCCCGGTTTCGTCCGCGACCTCTCCGGGGCTCTGATGATCGAGGAGTACGCCAGGCAGAACGGTCACGCCGACCTCCTGCGCCGTCGGATCGACTCGAGGGCGGGGCCAGTAGCCGTCCCGGCGGGGTGTGAGAATCACACCTCGTTGTTCCACATGCGGAACATGGCGCACTTCCCGTGGCCGTCGAAGGTCACGGTCCACAGGTTGGCGAAGGTGCCGAGCTCCTTGTAGCGGCCGGTGCCCTCGACGGCCGCCGTGTCCCCGTTGACGGCAAGGACGGACCACTCGAACTCCCAGCCGCCTTCCTGCCACCCCGCCCGGCCGAGCCATCCCTCGACGATCTCCTCACGGCCGATCCAGTCCGTCGCGTAGGGCCACTCGTGGTACTCCGCGTGCGCCGCGAAGAGCGCCGCGATGTCCTTGGGGCTGTTGCTCCTCCAGGCCTGCACATACTCCTCGACCCAGGCCTCGACCCGCTGCTTCGTCACCATCGCGCTCACCCCTGCGCCGTCGGCCTGATGACGAGTTCGTTGACGTCGACATCGAGGGGTTGGCTGATGGCGTAGTGGATCGCCTCAGCGATCGCCGAGGAGGGGATCGCGATGCCCATCTGATCCTGGACGGCTTCACGTACGCCGGTGTCGCTGATGCCCTCGGTGAGCTCGCTGCGGGTCAGGCCGGGGCTGATGACGGTGACGCGCAGGTCGCGGCTTTCCTGGCGCAGGCCTTCGGAGAGGGCGCGGACCGCGAACTTGGTGGCGCTGTATACGGCCGCGGTGGGGTCGACGCGGTGCCCCGAGACCGAGGCGATGTTCACCACGTGACCCGCGCCCTGGGCACGCATCAGCGGGAGCACGGCTGCGATGCCGTGCAGGACGCCCCGGATGTTGACGTCGATCATGCGGTTCCACTCGTCGACCTTCAGGGCGTCGAGGGGGGACAGCGGCATCACGCCCGCGTTGTTGACCAGGACGTCGACCCGTCCGTACCGGTCGTGCGCGGCTCCGACGAAGGTGCGCACGCTGTCCAGGCTGGTCACGTCCAGCTCGTGGTGGAGTGCGCTGCCTCCGTCGGCCCGGATCTCCTTGGCGAGAGCGGCGACGCGGTCGGTGCGGCGGGCGCCGAGGGCCAGTCGGTGGCCGGCGGCGGCGAGCCGCCTGGCCGTGGCCTCGCCGATCCCGCTGCTTGCCCCGGTGATCAGCACGACCTTGCCCGGGGAGGCGGCGGTGGTGGCTGGGACGGTCATGAGAACCCCTTCGGACATGTCCGCGACCTGCGGCTCTGTTTCCGGTCAGGGTCCGAGCATGTGCCGGATCCCGCCGCGGCGGCAGGACGTGTCTTCCTGGGTGCGCCACACCCAGGAAGCCGTGACGCGGGAAACACCGACGTACGATTTCTGCATGAGCGGCAACGAGCTGGGCGAGTTTCTGCGAGCACGTCGCTCCCGCCTGAACCCCGCCGATGTGGGCTTCCCGGGCTCCGGGGCACGCCGGGTAGCGGGGCTGCGGCGCGAGGAGGTCGCCGTCCTGGCAGGCGTCAGCGTCGACTACTACGCGCGCCTGGAGCAGGGCCGGGAACGCCACCCCTCCGGGCAGGTCATCGACGCGATCGCCGGCGCGCTGCGCCTGGACACGGACGCCCGCTGGCACGCGTACCGGCTGGCCGGACTCGTGCCGAAGACATCCCCCGTCGGCCGCCGCCAGGAGCGGGTGGCTCCCGCCCTGCTGCGGCTGATGGACGGCTTTCCCGCGGCCGTCGCCTACATCACCAACCGCCGCCTCGACATCCTTGCCTCGAACGCTCCCGCCCGGGCGCTGCTCTCTCCCCTCGCAAATCCCCGTGACATGGTCCACTCGCTCTTCCGCGATCCCGCCGCCCGGCAGCTGTTCGCCGACTGGCCGGCCGTCGCACGTGACACGGTGGCGGCGCTGCGACTGGCGTACGGACACCAGCGGGGCGACCCCGAGACCGGCGCGCTGGTCGAGGAACTCCTCGACAGCAGCGAGGAGTTCGCGGCGCTGTGGCGCAAGCACGGCGTCGGCCGGCTGGGCAGCAAGACCAAGGTGTTCAACCACCCGGACGTGGGCCGGTTCACGCTCACCTACCAGTCCTTCGACGTACAGGACGCCCCCGGGCAGTGCCTGCTCGTCGGCAGCGCCGAACCGGGCACGGCGGACGCCGACTCCCTCGCCCTGCTCGGCGCCCTGCACGCCGACGCTCCGCGACCGTACGGCACTTGATCCGCGGACTTCACCGCAGGCGGCGTACGGCCGACGAGCGATTCCACCGAGAGCGGAACGCCGGTCCCTTCCCCTGCGGCCCATCGCTTCTAGGCTGAAGGGGTGAGCAACCAAGCGCCGAACGAAGCCCGCGTCATCCCTCTGCGCCCGGCGGCAGCGCCGACTCCGACCGTCGCTCCGGCGCGAGTGCCGCAGCGGCCCCGTCCGGTCCTCGCACCCCGCCAGGCGCCACCGGCCGCCACTCCCGCGACCAAGGAGCCGCTGTGGCGCGACCTCGTGGGTGACGTCCTGCGGCGCGAGCGGCTCGCTCAGGAGCGCACGCTCAAGGACGTGGCCGACACGGCCCGGATCTCCATGCCCTACCTCTCGGAGCTGGAGCGCGGCCGCAAGGAGGCTTCGTCCGAAGTCCTCGCGGCAGCCGCGCGGGCCCTGGGCCTCGGCCTGGGCGACCTGCTCTCGCTGGCCCAGGACGAGCTCACCCGACTCGCTCAGGTCAGGCTGGGCCGGAGTCGCACCACGTCGACCTCTCAATACGACGGAATGTGCCTGGCCGCCTGAGAAATCGAGCACACCTTCCGCCTGTTGACTCACTCCCGCCCGCGTCCGCCGCGACTTCCGGCACATTCGTCCCAACGCCGCCTGCCCGGCCAGAGCACCGAAACCCTCGCGCACCGGCTCCGGACGACCACCGGGCCGAAAGAACATCCGGCCCACACCACGCCGCGACGTGCACACACCCCGCCAAACACAGCCGGCGAATCGGCAGACGAAGAAGACTCCGGTCCCGAAGCGGAACCAGTACGCCCCAGCGGATGTCAATCCCTTGAAGGGCGACGGCTGAGGAGACGACCGGATGATGCTGGTGCGTGTCCTGCTGTCGCCGTTGCGGAGGTTGACCCGGGTCAACCTCCGGGCGGGTGGACCGTTGTTGGGGGCTGTCCTGCTGCGGTGCCTCACGCCCGCGTGGGTGCTGGTGCGGGAGCGGCCGATGACGGAACGGCTCGCACAGAGCGAGGAAGCGGTCGCTGTGTACCGCATCCTCGTCGCCCTCGAACGCCCTCGCCCGGGCCACCTGGATGGCCTGGCGCGCTCCCTCGTCCTGTATGCCCGTGTGCCGTTCGCGACCGACCGATTCGAAGAGGCGCTCGCCGCGGTGGACGAGTCCCTGTCCTCCGTCCCGGGATCCCGTGCCTCCGGGACACAGACCGCCTATGCCCTCTTCCTCCGCGCAGGGTCCCTGGCGGAGATGGGCCGGCTCGACGAGGCACTTGCCGCGGCCCGGGAGAGCGTGGAGACGTACAGGTCCGCCGGGACACGGCGCAGGGACAGAACGCTGGGGAGCCCGATCATGGCCCTCCTTTTGAGCGCGCGGGTGCTGGGCCGGCTCTCCCGCACGGCTGAATCCGTCGCCGCCTATCTGGAGTGCCTGGAGCTCCTGCGTGCCAGGAACCCGTGGCAGCGGCTGTTCCGTCTACAGATGGTGAAAGCCTACGTGCTGCTCGAGGTCACCGGCGGACTGCGCGCCCTCGGCCGGTACGACGAGGCCCTGCGCACCGGAGTCGAAGCGCGGGTATACGTCGTCGGCCTATGGGCGCGGCGCAAACCCGAGATGATGCCGGAGCGCGCCCGGCACCTGACCGATCTGGCCTGGTGTTACGGGGCGACCGGTGACCTGCGTCAGGCTTGCGACACCGCCGAGGAGGCCGTCACCGTCGCCCGAGCCCTGGCCGAGCGCGATCCGGCCGACGGTGAGCCCCGGCTCGCCCTCGCCCTGGAATGCCGGGCCCACTACCTCGGCGCGCTGGGCGCCCCCGCAGAAGAGCAGCTCGCCCGCAGTGAACTGGCGGACCTCTGCGCCCGGCTCGCTGTCACCCACCCCGACATCTACGGGCCGCAGCTTGCCGAGGCGCTGGGCGAGCTTGCCGAGCTTCACTGGCGTGCGGACGCCCACCACGAGTCCGTCGAAGCCTGGAAGCGGAGCGTCGACGCCTACCGTCGCGTCGCGGAGCGCCAACTTGGCCTCTTCGAACCTGAGTTGGCCCGGACGCTGGCCAACCTCGGCATCAAGCAGCTCGGCCACGGCATGCCGGAGGCCGCCGTGGTGAGCGGCACGGAGGCCCTGGCGATCACGCGCCGGCTCGCCGAGTCCGACTGGGACGCGTACCAGCCCCTGATTGCCGAACGCCTCCGGGCCCTCGCCCGCGCCCTGCACCGCGCCGGGGACGAAGCGGGGGCACTGGCCTGCTACGAGGAGGCCGAAACCCTCCTGCGGGAACTCCTGGGCAACGGCGACCCGGCACCCTACGCAGCCACCCTCGCCAGCACGCTGACCGACCTTGCGTACCTGCTCAGTACAACGGCAGAAGCCCGCCTGAACGAGGGACGCGCCGACGATGCCGTCACCGCCCTGCGGAGTCTGCTCGCCCTGGCAAGACGGACGAAGCACACCAACATCCACGCAACCTGCGTCAGCGCGTTCACCCGGGCCCGCGCGCAGGATCCCGGCGCGGTCGGACACTCCGGGCAGCGGGTCACGACCGACCCGTTCCCTTCGTTCGTCTACCGGGTCCCCTATGCCGCAGCAGGCAACATCCGCCATGTCTCCGTCAGCATGGGCAGGTGATCGTCAGACGCGCGAGAGAGTCAGGACTTCGCAGGCTTTCTTGGCCTGGTACCGCACATTGAGGTCTTCTCGGCAACCTGATAGTTGCGGTGTGTGATGGGGTGTGGGTGCCCGCTCGCGGCCTGGTTCTGCGGTGCCAGGGTGCGTAGGACGTCGAACTCGTTGCCTTCGAGGTCTGCCATGACCACCCGGTTTCGGTCTGAGCCTTGGCTGACATCCGGCTGGGCCGACCTCGGCTACGAACGGCGGCGCCTCGCCTTCGAGAGCGAACCCGTCCTCGGTCGGCCTGCCGACGACCGGGATCACCCAGCCACGACAGGACCTAGCCAGGTCGACCGGAACGCGCCGAGCTGGGGATCGTAGAACCGCAGCGTCATCCCCCACTTGAGGCCGAGGGCCCGCCCTCGCAGAGCGCCGTCTGGACGGCGGCCTTCATGTCGTCGCTTTGTGCGTCCGAACCACCCGGGTCGAGGTTCACCATGACCGTCGCCTGCCTGCCGTCGACCGTGGCACCGCCCGCCGTCTCGTACCCGAGGAAGTCGCCGGTGTGCCCCCAGTAGAGGCCGCCGCAGGGCAGCGGCCTGCTCTCCAGGCCGAGGCCGTACGCCCGGCCGTCCGGGTTGCCGGTCGGCCGGGTCTTCATCATCTCCCGAAGGGCGGCCGGTTGCAGCAGCCTGCCGCGTACGAGCGCGTCCAGGAACCGGTTGAGGTCGGTACCACTGGAGATCATCTCGCCGCCCGAGCCCGCGACCGAGGGGTTGACCGCGGTGATGTCCATGAGGGGCGCGTCCTCGCCCGGCCGCACATACCCGCGCGGATGCGGTCCGGGGATCGCCGAGGCATCACCCGGCACGAACGTCTCGCGCAGGCCGAGCGGCGTGATGATGCGCCGGCGGATCTCCTCGCCGTACGTGTGGCCGGTCGCCTTCTCGATGATCATGCCGGCCAGCAGGTAGCCGGTGTTGGAGTAGCGCCAGCCGGTGCCCGGCTCGAAGGTCGGGGGGTGGGCGAGCGCGATGTTCACGAGGTCACGTGTGTCGTGGTGGGCCAGCGGGTCCTTGACGATCTCCTGCGGACTGAGGTAGTCGAGGACGTCGGGCACGCCGCTGGTGTGCTGGAGCAGCTGACGGACGGTGATCACCCGCCCGTCGTTGCCGTGTCCGCGGACGACGCCGGGCAGGTAGCGCTCCACCGGCGCGTCGAGGACGACGCGATGCTCTCCCACCAGTTGGAGCATGACCGTCGCCACGAACGGTTTGGTCATGCTGCCGATCCGGAACCTGCTGTCACGGCGCACCGGCGCGTGGCTCTTCACGTCCGCGACACCGCTGGTCAACACCGCGCTGCCGCGTAGGTCCCGCACTTCGACAAGCGCGCCGGGCCCGCCGTCGACCGTGGTCAGCCGTTGCAGGAGTTCGCGCAGCCGAGTGTGGTCGGCGGTGCTGGTGGACTCGGCGGCGGTGACCGCAGCGGCGGCGTTCCGTCGCGGCACGTCGTCATCCGTCGGCGCGCCCACCGCGACACCGACCGCCACGGCCAGTGTGAGTGCGCCACCCAGCGCGCGCCTGTGCTTGATCACGTTGCTTCCTTGATCGTGAGAGCCATTATGTTGGGGATCGCGGTGTTCGCCGCGATCGATGTTCCTCAAGCCCGCCTCCCTGTGCCGTCCCACGATGTCCGCAGAGTGCGAGCCGGCACGATGGGGCGGTCATCCGGATCAGTGGTGGGGTTAACCCCCTGCCGCGAGGAGGGGGCGGCGATCGCGCGGGGCAACCATGGCACTCAGCGGTACCGCGGGAACTCCTGTGGTACGTCACCCGGCCGAGGTGGGCGTCACGTCTGCCGGACGCATCCTCGACCTCGCGCTGGAGCATCCTCGTTGAGGACGATCTGCGCGTACGGAACGGCTTCGCCGAGGGCACCTGCTCGCCGACGCGCCGCAGCCCTGGCAGGGCAAGCAGCGCGACGAACTGCGGGGCAGCGCCAAGGCAATGACCGACGCGGAACCCAGCCCGTCGCCCACCCGGCGACGGTCACCAACCAAGGACACGACAGGCGCGGCCGTCCCGGGCCGTTGATCCGCACCGGCGCGGGCGGGATCCTGGAGAAGGGACGCCGACGGCGTCCCGTCCAAGGCCGTGACAACGACCGGAGCAAGTGTCAAGACCTGTGGATGGGAGCCGCACCGACCCAGCGGTGATAGGCGTCCACGTCGACATTGCTGCCGCACGTGATGGTGACTACGTATCGGTCGGCGAAGCGGTCGCGGTCTTCGAGGATCGCCGCGATGCCGAGCGCGGCCGACGGTTCGACGACGAGGCCGGCGTGGTCGAGGAGCATCCGCATACCGGCGGTGATCGACGCCTCCTGGACCAGGATGGCGTCGTCAGCGACCACGAGGAGGTCGTCCAGGACGGCCGGGACGGGACGCCCGTAGGGGGGGAGTTCTCCGGAGCTGCCAAGGAACCGTTGCGGACGACCAGTCGTCGGCCCCGCTCGTCCCGCCACTCGGCCAACTCGGCGCTGAAGGCGTCTACGTCCGCTTAGAGCGCGGCGGCCGGCATCCCTCGCGCGCCCTCGCGCACGATCTCGAGGATCAGAGAGCCGTCTCGCATGGAGCTGTCGTCATTCCCTACGGTGAGCACGGGCATGCCTTCCCGACCGGCGCTCACAACGCCTCCCTACTCGGTGACCATCACAGAATCAATCGGGAAGGTACGCCCTCCGCGTGCCCTCCGCGTGCCTTCCGGGCTGATCCACAGGTACAGGTACCGAGCATTGCCGCCGATGCTCAGCCCCCGGCACTCGAAGCGCCAGGCGGCCGGCAACGGTTCGATCAACTGCCAGCACGCGTCGGACAGATCACGTCGAGGCGAGCCGCTTGCCGTTCGGCTCAACGTAGGTGGACGGACATTACGAACGACAACTGGCAGGCCTCCGTTGTGGTCGGGAGGGCGCTTGGAGCGTCAGGCCACCGGGAGACGTCGGCTCACCACCTCGTCGGCGATCCCGTACGCCACGGCCTCCTGCGCGGTGAAGACCTTGTCGCGGTCCATGTCCGCGCGGAGGGTCGCGACATCGTGGTGCGTGTGCCGCGAGAGGACCTCCTCGACCTGCGAGCGGATGCGGAGCATCTCCTTGGCCTGGAGGGCGAGGTCGGAGACCGTGCCCTGCCGGCCGCCGCTCGCGGGCTGACCCAGCAGCACGCGCGCATGCTCCAGCACGAACCGCCGCCCGGGATCGCCGCCGGCCAGCAGTACCGCCGCGGTCGAGGCCGCCTGCCCGACACAGAACGTCGAGATCGGCGCCTGTACGTACGTCATCGTGTCGTAGATCGCCATGAGTGAAGTGAACGATCCCCCGGGCGAGTTGATGTAGATCGCGATCTCACTGTCCGGGCTCGACGACTCCAGATGGAGGAGCTGTGCGATGACGACGTTCGCGACCCCGTCGTCGATCTCCGTGCCGAGGAAGATGATCCGCTCGGACAGCAGCTTGCTGAAGACGTCGTACGAGCGCTCGCCCTGTGGAGTCCGGTCGACCACATTCGGAATCGTGTACGTACCCATGTCAGAGCCCCATCCGTCGCCGTGACGCGGCCGGGCGGACGTCGTCGAGCGACTCCACGACCCGGTCCACCATGCCGTAGTCCTTCGCCTGTTCGGCCGTGAACCAGCGGTCGCGGTCGCCGTCGCGGGAGATCGTCTCCTCGCTCTGGCCGGTGTGCTCCGCGGTGATCCGCTCGATGGCCTTCTTCGTGAACTCCAGGTTCTGCGCCTGGATCTCGATGTCCGCGGTGGTTCCGCCGATGCCGGCCGACGGCTGGTGCATCATGATCCGCGCGTTCGGCAGCGCGAAGCGTTTGCCGTGCGCGCCGACGCTGAGCAGGAACTGACCCATGCTCGCCGCGAATCCCATGGCGAGTGTCGAGACGTCGTTCGGGATCAGCGTCATCGTGTCGTAGATCGCCAGGCCCGCGGTCACCGATCCGCCCGGGCTGTTGATGTACAGGCTGATGTCGGTCCGCGAGTCCTCCGCGGACAGCAGGAGCAGTTGGGCGCAGACCCGGTTCGCGGAGACCTCGTCGACCTGCGTACCGAGCAGGACGATGCGCTGCGCGAGCAGTTGCGCGGCCAGATGGTCGTCGAAGCGCGTCGCGGGCGTGTCGCCCTCGTCGGCCCGCGGTGCGCGAGCCGGGTCCCAGCCGGTGATGAGTGGAGTCATCGGTCCTCCGTGATGTGTCGGCGCGGCGCGGTTCTCGTCGCCGCGATCTCCACTCTCGGACCGATTGCGCTCGGGATTGGGGTTTCTCGGCTGGCAGCAGATTCGCTACGGGCAGAGGGGTTCGGAGGCGAGCGGGTGTGTAGGTGAGTGGGTACGGGGCCCGCTGAGACTCCCGGCCGGGTGACCCGCGTCGGCCCGGAGAGCCCGAACCCGGGACTGTTCGGCACGATGAGCTGAACCCGGGCCCGCGCCGCCGATGAGTTCTCGGGCGAGGATCAGTCGACAGAAGTGACGACGTTTCCCCGCCCGAGGAGGTACTCATGTCCGCCAATGGATTCACCACCTGTCTGTGGTTCGACGGTCAGGCCGAGGAGGCCGCGCACTTCTATGTCTCGGTCTTCAAGAACTCCGAGCTCGGCCGGATCGCCCGGGTGACGGAGGCCGGTCCGGGCCCCGCCGGTTCCGTGCTGACCGTCGAGTTCGTGGCCAACGGGCAGAAGTTCATCGGCCTGAACGGCGGCCCGCAGTTCACGTTCAACGAGGCCATCTCCTTCCAGGTCGACTGCCAGGACCAGGACGAGGTGGACTTCTACTGGAACAAGCTCACCGAGGGCGGCGGCGAGGGCGGCCCCTGCGGCTGGCTCAAGGACAGGTTCGGCCTGTCCTGGCAGATCGTCCCGGTGAAGCTCATCGACATGGTCATGGACCCGGACCAGGCGAAGGCGGCCCGCGCGACCGCGGCCATGCTCAAGATGGGCAAGCTGGACCTCGCGGCCCTGGAGAGGGCGTACGCGGGCGAGTAGCGGACCGGCGCACGGTCCGCCGACCCTGGCGCACAGCGGCCGGCCGGCATCCCCCTGAGGCCCGGGCGGGCTGACCGCTGTGCAGCGCCGAGGCGACCTCGATGAGCACCCGGGGTCATCGCGGATCAGCGCCCGCGCGATGGCGAGCCGCTGCCGTTGTCTCCGGGAGAGCCGGGCCCCGTGCTCGCTCACCACAGTGTCGAGCCCGTGCGGCAGTCGGTCAACGCGCTCCAGCGCGTCGGAGTCGCGCAACGCCTCCCGCACCGGCGGCTGGTGCGCAGGTCCAGGGTGTTCATGTCGGTTCCGGCGAGCAGCGGCCGACCCGAGGTCGGACGGAGCCGCTCACGAGATTGAGCACCGTGGACTTCCCGGCCCCCGAGGCACCGACGAGGGCGATGGTCTCGCCGGGGGAGACGGACAGACCGAAGTCCCGTACGGGGTCGGCCGGTTCTCGTCGTACGCGTGCCCCATTCCCTGGAAGGCGAAGGCGAAGGCGAAGGCGAAGGCGATGGCGATGGCGCCGCGCAGCGAGGTCACCTCCGCCTTGCCCTCGTTGTCCTCCAGCTCGGGCGCCTCGTCGACGCGCGCTGTTCACGGAGGACACCGACCGCCACCGGCGTCTGCGGTTCGACTACCGGAACGCCGGAGACCAGGACCCGGGCCAGTCCTTCAGTCGGCGTGGGCGGCGATCACCCGGGTGATCTCCCGCGTGAGGCGCATGATCCCCGGCGAGCGGACCGGGCACGGCTTCGGTGTGGACGTGGTCGGCGCCAGGCAGAAGTGCAGGTAGTCGTCCTCTCGGTGCAGGGCGGTGCGGTCGCTGACCGGCTGGGTGCAGTACTCGGGGTGCTCGTGCTCGTACGAGGTGCACGGCAGGTACTGGACCCAGGTGTTGCGTGCCGATGCGGGGCTCACGGTCTTCCCGGCGTCGGCGAGCAGTTCGCCGGTGGCGCGGGCCCGCTCCTCGTACAGCGCGTTGACGTCCCGGACCCGGTCGGGGGTGATCGGGTCGGGGCCCTGGAGCACCCACACGATCATGGGTGGCCGCGTGCCGCCCGCGTCGGTGATCTGCCCGGCCAGCCGCTTCATGTCGGCTTCGTACCGCTCGAAGTACGTCTTCCTCGACTTGTCGTAGGTGATGCCGTCCATGCACGGGGTGTAGCCCCAGGAGTTGCCCCAGAACTGCAGCACGACGAAGTCCGGCCGCAGCGAGCGCACCAGGGCGGCCGCCTTGTCGGCGGGCGGTACGAGAGATCTGTCCGCGGTGCCTTCGAGGTAGTCGCACAGGGTGGTGCCCGAGTACGGGGCACTCGTGTACTGCGCGTCCAGTTGGTCCCGCAGCAGATCGCCGAGAACCTTCTGGTTCTCCATGGCGAGCGAGTCCCCGAGGTAGAGCACCGTAGGAGCCCCCGAGGGGGCGCCGGATGTGTCGGGGGAGGCGGAGGCGGCGGGCCGCTGACGTGTCGTCGAGGTCGGTGCCGAAGAGGCGTCGGGCGTCGCGCGGGCGGGCGGTGCCGCCTCGGGGCCCGACGCCGGGTCGCCGCACGCGCCGAGCAGCAACCCGGCCAGCAGCGCCCCCACGATCCACCGTCCGCGCATACGGCAACTCCCGCCCCGCCCACTGAAAGGGTCCCCAGGCAAGCACAGCCGGGCCCAGGGGGGAAGACACCGCGGTCACAACTCTCCCCGGGTTCAATCGAGTTGAAGGAGGACCAGGTGCCGCTGTCAGCCCTGGACGGTTCCCGAGAGAAGCTCCACCAGGGCCGCGAGCGGCAGTGATTTCGCCATGTGGGCGTCGAATCCGGCGGCCCGGGACTCGCCGCGGTCGGAGCCCCGGCTGAACCCGGAGACCGCGATGAGCCGCAGCTTGTCGCCGTGCGGGCGTGAGCGCACCTCGCGGGCGACCGTGTATCCGTCGATGTCGGGCAGACCGAGGTCGCACAGGACGACGTCGAAGAGGCTGGACTCGGTGGCGAGCAGTGCGTCCGTTCTCGTGTGCACGGCCGTGACGTGGTGCCCCTGTCTTTCCAGCAGGGCTCGGTAGGTCGTGGCCAGGTCCGTGTTGTCCTCGACGATCAGGATGGCCAGCTGGCGTGGCGCGGGGCGGGCCTGCGCCACGGGGCGTGGTTGCGGGGTGCCGGAGGGGGCGAGGGGGAGCAGGGCGGCGAACGAGGCGCCGGTTCCGGGACCCTCGCTCCGGGCGGTGATCCGGCCGCCGTGCAGTTCGAGCAGCGGAACGGTCATGACCTGTCGTGGGACCCGCCCGGTCAGGTCGATCGAAGCGCTGATCGGATACCCCTCGTCCAGTGCCTGCGCGGACAGGGGCCGTGCCCCGTGCGCGGGCCACGGGGCTAGGTCCTGTCCTCACATTCCCGTCGTCGCCCGGAGGGCGGCCTCGCGCCCGCTGCGGCAGCAGCCTGTGTCGCAGTAGGTGCGTGTTCTCGGTGTGCCGGGCGTGGACTCTCGTACTGGATGTACTTGGGTCTGCGCCCGGTGCGGCGGGAGGGCGTGCGTGGTGTCGCGAGGCAGACGGGAAGGTGACGACAGGACCTAGCAGCTCGGGGTCTTCCGCCGTCGCCAGGCGCGACAGGCCCGGTGCGTGCGGGTGCTGCGTGGCCGCGGGGGCGTCCGCGGGCAGCAGGTCCACCGTCGAGGCCTCGCAGAAGTGCCGGCACACGAACGCGGCGAGTTCCTCGCAGGTGATCCGCTCGTCCAGCGTGGTCCCGATCGAATCGAAGGCATCCGCCATGGCAGCGAACGGCGACCGAGCACCCGGAGCGTCCTCACCGACTGGGTCCGTCATGCCACCTCCACCGCCCTGCACACCTGGGTCCATCCACGCACGGCGGAGAGGGGCCCGCACCCCGGTCAGGGCCGGGGCGGCACGTCGTTCACCAGCACGGCAGCACCGTCGAAGCGGCCGGCCTTGAGGTCCTGGAGGGCCCCCTGGGCGCGCGACAGCGGGTACGTGTGCGTGGTCGCCCGTACGCCGTGGCGTGCCGCGAGCGCCAGAAACGCCCGCCCGTCCTCGCGGGTGTTCGAGGTGACGCTGCGCAGTTCCCTCTCGTAGAACAGCTCCCGCTCGTAGTCGAGGGGCGGGGTGTCGCTCAGATGGATCCCGGCGACGGAAAGGACCCCGCCCCGGTCCAGCGCCCGCAGGGCCACCGGGACCAGGTCGCCGACCGGCGCGAACAGGATCGCGCTGTCCAGCGGCTCGGGAGGCTCCTCGTAGGCCCCGCGCGCGGACGCCGCCCCGAGGCCGAGCGCCAGCCGCCTGGCCGCCGGGTCCCGCGTCAGTACGTGCACGGTGGCACCCTGCGCGAGCGCGAGCTGTGCGCACAGGTGGGCGCTGCCGCCGAACCCGTAAAGTCCGAGCCGCCCGCCCGGCGGCAGCGCGGCCCGCTGCAGCGCCCGATAGCCGATGATGCCCGCGCACAGCAGCGGGGCCAGCGCGACGTCGTCCACGTCGCCGGGCAGCCGGTACGCGAAATCGGCCGGGACGGTCGTGTACTCCGCGTAGCCGCCGTCGGCGTCCCAGCCCGTGTACGCGGACGCCGGGCAGAGGTTCTCGGCGCCGCGCGTGCAGTACCCGCAGGTGCCGTCCGTGCCGCGCAGCCAGGCGACGCCCACCCGGTCGCCGAGGGCGTGGTCGCGTACGCCCTCCCCGAGTGCCGCGACCACGCCGACGACCTCGTGCCCCGGCGTCACACCGGGCCGGTGCACGGGCAGGTCGCCCTCGGCGACGTGCAGGTCGGTGCGGCAGACCCCGCAGGCGCGGACATGGACGAGGAGTTCGCCGGCCCGCGGCACCGGCACCGGTTTCTCGACGAGGCGCAGCGGCCCTTGTTCGATCGGCCCGGGCCGGGCCACCTCCCACGCTCGCATCATCCCGTGCCCCGTCCCGTCGCCGACTGCCGGTGCCCGCTCTCCATTTTCATGCGGAACGTCCCGTTCGGCGCGCGGCCGGAGCCGCGGCTGACTAGCGTGAAGCGTGGAACCAGTCACCCAACCGGAGAAGGTCGGACGTCATGGCCGTACAACATGAGGGAACGCCCTGTTGGGCGGACGCGATGTTCAGCGATGTCGAGGGAGCCAAGAGTTTCTACGGCGACGTGCTCGGCTGGACGTTCGGCGAGTCGTCCAGCGAGTACGGCAACTACACGCAGGCGTACAAGGACGGCAAAGCGGTGGCCGCCGTCGTCCCGCCGATGCCGGGGGCGGAGGGCCAGTCCGCCTGGTGCCTGTACTTCGCCTCGCCCGACGCCGCCGCCACCACGCAGAAGATCCGGGACAACGGCGGCGCGATCCTGATGGAGCCGATGCAGGTCGGCGACTTCGGCACCATGGCCCTGGCCAGTGAGCCCAGCGGCGCCGTCTTCGGTGTCTGGCAGGCAGGCGTCCACGAGGGCTTCGAAGCCACATCCGTGCCCGGCGCGTACGCCTGGGCCGAGGTCTTCACCCGTGAGCCGGAGAAGACCGACGGGTTCCTGCCCGCCGTCTTCCCGTTCACGGCGAAGCAGATGGACGACTCCGAGTTCGACTTCAGAATCTTCAACGTCGGCGAGGACACCGTCCTGGGCCGCATGAAGATGACGGACGACTTCCCGCCCGAGGTCCCGTCGTACGTCAATATCTACTTCGGCGTCGAGGACTGCGACGCGGCGGTGGCGAAGGCGACCGAGCGCGGCGCCGTCCTGCGTTTCGGGCCCATGGGCAGCCCGTTCGGCCGGTTCGCGGCGCTGAGCGACCCGCAGGGCGCGTCGTTCTCCGTCATCGACCTCAACACGACCGAAGGCGACATGCCCAAGTTGACCGACGTGCCCTGAACCCGTCGGCCGCCGGGGCAACCGTGCGGACGTGGTTGATCGTCCCTTCTTGTGGCCGCTGCACCTCCGGGTGACCGAACCCCCACAAGAATCGCGGGAGACCGCATGCTCCGCATTCACTTCACGTCGCACGATCTGCAAAACGTCCGGGTGGCCCGGCAACCGGATCCGCTGTGGGAACTGGTCTGCAGCGTCTGCCGGTTGGAGACCGGGCAAGGACCGCTCGACTTCGGTCACTGGCGCCGCGCCGCCCGCGACCGGCTCTCCACCGACCCGGTCGCGAGCCGTGCACTGCGCCCGCTTCGGACGCTGATTCCCGCAGCGGGCTACATCCCGGACTTCCTCACGCCGTCGGTGCCAGGCGGCGATCTGCCGACCGGTCTCGACCAGCTGCGGCGCACCCCGCGCACCCAGCTGGTGCGCGACCTGACCCGGCTGGCCGACTCCCGCCCCGTTCCGGACTGGGCGACCTCGCTCGGCAGACCGGGCGGCGATTCACTGAGGTCCCTGGCCAACGCTCTCGGGATCTACTTCCGTGCCCTGCTGGAGCCGTACTGGCCGCACATCCGCAGGGCGGTCGCGGACGACGTCGACCTGCGCTCCCGGCACCTCCTCGACGGCGGCACCCAGGCGCTCCTGGACGGGCTGGGTCCATTGGCGCGCTGGAAGTCACCTGTACTGGAAGTGGACTACCCCATCGAGCGCGATCTCCATCTGGAGGGGCGCGGCCTGCTCCTCGTCCCCTCCTTCTTCTGCTGGCGCCGGCCGACCGCACTCGCGGACCCCGGCCTCGACCCGGTGCTCGTCTACCCGGTGGGGAAGGCACCGCTCACCGTCGCGCGCGCCACGGACGACGGCGTCGAACGTCTGCTGGGCCGCACCCGCAGCGCTGTACTGGCCGAGGTGGCGGGCCGGCACGCGCGGACCACCTCCGAGGTCGCCGCGGCCGTGGGGATCGCGCTGCCCAGCGCCAGCTACCAGATCGGCGTCCTGCGCGACGGAGGACTTGTGGTCAGCCGCCGAGACGGCAAATACGTCCTTCACACGGCCACCCCGCTGGGGCAGCGGCTGATCGGGGAGCGCGGCGGCCTTCGACCCGGTACGGGAGCAGCCGTCGGGCCGTGACATCATCGGGGCCATGCCTGAACGCGTTGTGGCCGCCTGCGACGGAGCCTCGAAGGGGAACCCGGGACCCGCCGGCTGGGCCTGGGTCGTGGCCGACGGGGACGAGATCCCCACTCGATGGGAGGCCGGCGCGCTGGGCACGGCGACGAACAACGTCGCCGAACTCACCGCGCTGGAGCGCCTGTTGACGGCGATCGCGCCGGACGTTCCGCTGGAGATCCGGATGGACTCCCAGTACGCGATGAAGGCTGTCACCACCTGGCTGCCCGGCTGGAAGCGCAAGGGCTGGAAGACGGCCTCCGGAAAGCCCGTCGCCAACCAGGAACTGGTCGCCCGCATCGACGAACTCCTCGCCGGCCGCTCCGTGGAGTTCCGTTACGTCCCCGCGCACCAGGTCGACGGCGACCGCCTCAACGACTTCGCGGACCGCGCGGCGAGCCAGGCAGCGATCGTCCAGGAGCCCGCGGGCAGCGACCTCGGCTCCCCGCAGCCGCCGGCCGCCCCCGACACGGCCCCGGCCGCTACCGCGCGCCGCCGCGCACCCGCGAAGACCGCGCGACAGGACGGCGGCGGCCCGGCCCGCACGATCAAGGCGAAGTTCCCCGGCCGCTGCCTGTGCGGCCGCTCCTACGCGGCGGGCGAGCCCATCGCCAAGAACGGCTCGGGCTGGGGGCACCCGGAGTGCCGTACGACGGAGACCGCCGACGCGTAGGGCTCGACCGCAGGACGGAGACGGCCAAGGGGTGGGGCCTGTCCGTACGACGGAGAGGGCCGACGCATAAGGCCTGTCCGTACGACGGAGACGGCCGACCGTAGGGCGCCTCCTACTGTCAGACCGTGTCGAACGTGTAGTGCGCGGTGTGATCCAGCAAGTCGGCCGGCCGGACGTCGCCCCACGGCTTCATCGTCTCGTTCAGGTCGACGACATCCGGGGTCCCGGCCACGGGCAGGTAGCCCGAGCCGGGGTGGAGGCGCTGCCAGTCGGCCCACAACTTGTCCATGTAGGCGTGGTGAAGCCAGAACACCGGGTCGTTGGGGGAGACACCGGTGGCCATCTGGCCGCCCACCCAGACGTGCACGCGGTTGTGGAGGTTGACGCCCCGCCAGCCTTCGAGGTGGTTGCGGAAGCCGTCCGAGGCGCTGTTCCACGGCGCCATGTCGTACGTCGCCATCGCGAGCACCGACTCCACCTCGGCCCGGGTGGGCAGGTCCCGGGCACTTCCGGCGAGCGACCTGCGGAGATAGGTACGGCTGTCGACGCGTACGTTGATCGGCCAGTTGCCGGCCGAGGCGGCGAAGGGGCCGTCCATCACCTGGCCGTCACGGCTGCGGCCGGTGCCGCCCAGGAAGTCGGGCGCCCACAGGGATGCGCGCGTGGAGCGGTCGGTGCTCCAGTTCCAGTAGGGGAGCGCGACGGAGGAGTCGACCGACTGCAGCGCCTGCTCGAACTCGATGAGGAATCTGCGGTGCCAGGGCAGGAAGGAAGGCGAACGGTGGCCCGTCCGCTCACCGTCGTCCGTGTCGCCGAGTATGAAGGCGTTGTGCGTGGTGACGAAGTCGTCGTACCGGCCACTGCGCTTGAGCTGCACCAGCGCGTCGGTGAAACGCCGCTTCTCGTCGGCGGTCAGGCTCGCCTGGTTCTTGCGTACGGTCATGTGCGGGACTCCACAGTCTGCTTGCGGGCGGGTCAGTTGGCCTGGAACGGGACGAGCGGGGCCCCTTGCAGTTCCACGACCGCGGCGCGGGCGGCGGCGCGCGGGGTGGCCACCGGGTCGTAGTGGCTGACGACGCTGATCCAGCTGCCGTCGGCGTTCCGCATCACGTGCAGCTCCAGGCCGTCGACGAACACGGCGTACCCGGCGCCGTGATGGTGCCCGCTCCCGCTGAGCGGGCCGCCCGCGATGCGGCGGCCCCGGTAGACCTCGTCGAAGGCTTCAGGACCTCCATGGTCGTGCCCGATGGCGGAAGCCGTGGGTGCGGTGACGGACTGGGAAGCGGCCACGGCGGCCAGCGTTGCCGCGGCGCGGAGAGCGCGGCGACGGGTGAGCTCTGGCATACGAAGTCCTCCTGTATCGGGCTCTGTTGAACGACTCGGTATGCCTATCGGTTCGTCGGAGAGTGGGAGAAATCGGCGCATGCCGGTTGGCTGCGATCCGGACAATTAAGTAAATGTCGCGTGCAACCTGGCGCACAGCTCCTCGCTGTTACGCTTCGCAGTCACTTGACCGCAATGTGTAACAGAGGGAGTGCGCGTGAAGATCGCGTGCGTCGGCGGCGGACCGGCCGGCCTGTACTTCTCGATCCTGATGAAGCGTCAGGACCCGTCACACGACATCACTGTCTACGAAAGGAATCCGGCCGGGTCGACCTACGGCTGGGGAGTGACGTACTGGGCGGGCCTGCTCGACAAACTCCGCGAGGGCGACCCCGAGTCCGCGCTCGCTGTCAGCGAGAACTCGGTCCGCTGGAGCGAAGGGGTCGCCCAGGTCGGCGGATCCAGGACGGTGCACCCCGGCGACGAAGGCTTCGGCATCGGCCGCCGTCGCCTGCTCGACCTGCTCGCCGAACGGGCCGAATCCCTCGGCGTGCACGTCGAGTTCGAGCACGACGTGGCCGCCGACCAGCTGCCCGACGCCGATCTTGTCGTCGCGGGCGACGGAGTCAACAGCGCACTGCGCGAGCCCCACGCCGACCACTTCGGCAGTGATGTCACGCTGGGACGGAACACCTACGTCTGGCTCGGCACCACCAAGGTCTTCGACTCCTTCACCTTCTCCTTCGTGGAGACGGAGCACGGCTGGATCTGGTGCTACGCCTACCCGTTCAGCGGGGAGCACAGCACCTGCGTCGTCGAGTGCTCCCCCGAGACCTGGACCGGCCTCGGGCTCGACACGGCGAACGAGGGTGAGGGCCTGCCCCTCCTTGAGAAACTCTTCGCCGACCTCCTGGACGGGCACGCACTGATCGGGCGGGCGCAGAGCGACGGCAGCGCGCAGTGGTTGAACTTCCGCACTCTGACCAACCGGACCTGGCACCGCGGCAATCTGGTCCTGATCGGCGACGCGGCCCACACCACGCACTACTCGATCGGCGCGGGCACCACCCTCGCGCTGGAGGACGCCCTCTCGTTGGCCGGGGCGCTGCGCGAGATCCCGGACCTCGGCGCTGCCCTCGCCCACTACGAGCGGGAGCGCAAGGCCGAGCTCCTGTCGATCCAGAGCGCGGCCCGCCACAGCGCCCAGTGGTACGAGAACCTTCCGCGCTACATCCACCTCCCGCCGGCGCAGATGTTCGCCCTGCTCGGCCAGCGCCACTCGCCGCTGCTGCCGTACATCCCGCCGCAGATGTACTACCGGATCGACCGCGCGGCCGGACAACTGGAGGTGCTGCGCCGGTTCAAGCGCTGGCTGGGGCCGCGGCTGGCGCGCACGGTGCAGGCCGCCCGCGTCCGCGGGTAGCCGTTTGCCAAGACTGTTTGGGTGAATAGCGATTCACCGGCTATGGTGAATCGCTATTCACCCATTTTTTGTGGACTTCTGGAGTATCTGTGGCGGCCCTGCGTGAGCGATTGACGGTCCCGGTGCTGGCGTTCGGCGGGATCCTCATGGCGGTCACGCAGACGGTCGTCGTGCCGCTGCTGCCCGACCTGCCCCGGCTGACGGGCTCCTCGGCAGCCGCGGTCTCTTGGATGGTCACGGCGACCCTGCTGTCCGGAGCGGTACTCACCCCCGTGCTGGGCCGCGCGGGCGACATGTACGGCAAGAGGCGCGTGCTGCTGATCGCCCTCGCGCTGATGACCCTCGGCTCGCTCGTGTGCGCCCTCACCTCCGACATCGCCGTACTGATCGCGGCACGGGCCCTCCAGGGCGCGGCCGCCGCCGTCATCCCCCTGTCGATCAGCATCCTGCGGGACGAACTGCCGCCGGAGCGTACGGGCTCGGCCGTGGCGATGATGAGCTCCACCCTGGGTATCGGCGCCGCCCTCGGCCTGCCGCTCGCCGCCCTGATCGTCCAGTACGCCAACTGGCACGTCATGTTCTGGGTGACCACCGCGCTCAGCGCCACCGGCCTCGCGCTCGCCCGGTGGGCGGTGCGGGAGTCACCCGTCCGCGAGCCCGGCCGCTTCGACACGCTCGGCGCCCTTGGCCTTGCCGTGGGCCTGGTCTGTCTGCTCCTTGGCGTGTCGCAGGGCGGCCAGTGGGGCTGGACCAGCCCTCGGATCCTGGGCCTGTTCGCCGCGTGCGCGGTCGTCCTGACCCTGTGGTCGATACAGCAGCGGCGCGCCGAACGGCCCCTGGTCGACCTGAAGTTGGCCACCCGCCCGCGTGTCGCCCTGCCGCACGTGACGGCGCTCCTGACCGGCTTCTCCTTCTACGCCAACACGCTGGTCACGGCCCAGCTCGTGCAGGCGCCCGTGGCCACCGGCTACGGGCTCGGCCTGTCGATCGTGGCGACCGGTCTGTGCCTGCTGCCCAGCGGCGTGACCATGCTGCTCCTCTCACCCGTCTCGGCACGCATCTCGACGTCCCGGGGCCCGCGCGTGACGCTGGCCATCGGCGCCGCGATCATCGCCTGCGGCTATGTCGTGCGCATCGCGGACAGCCGCGACCTGTGGGTGATCATCCTGGGCGCCACGGTCGTGTCGATCGGAACGACCTTCGCCTACTCGGCCCTGCCCACCCTCATCATCCGCGCCGTACCCGCCGGGCAGACCGCGTCCGCGAACGGCGTCAACGTCCTGATGCGGACCGTCGGCCAGGCCGTGTGCAGCGCCGCCGTCGCCGCCGTACTCGTCCACCACACCAGCCTCGTCGGCGGCGTCTCCATACCCACGCTGCACGGCTATCTGCTGGCCTTCGCCATCGCGGGTACGGTCGCCCTGGTGGCGTGTGCCGCCGCGCTCGCCATACCCGCCGAACCCGCCTCCCGTGACGCCGTACCGACCCGCGACCGTACGGAAGCGACCCACGACGAGGCACTCGAAGGAGCCTGACCACCGTGACCACCCCGCCCCCCGGTCTCGTGGCACCCGCCACCGCTCCGCCGCGCCGCGACGCCGAGGAGACGAAGGCGGCCATCCTCCGCGCGGCCCGCTATCTGCTGGCTCGCCGCACCCACGCGGACATCACACTCAAGGCGGTCGCCGAGCGGGCGGGAGTGAGCGCGCCGCTGATCCTGAAGTACTTCGGCAACAAGGACGCCCTCTTCGCACGCGTCATCTCCTTCGAGTCCGACGCCGACGACCTGCTGGACGCGCCGCTGGAGGACCTCGGCCGGCACATGGTCCGGCATCTGCTCATCGGCCAGACCGAGCGCGGCGCGGATCCCGTCCTGCGCATCGTGTTCGCCCCGCTCCAGGGCGAGCAGGGCGACATACTCCGCGCCAACTTCCGCACCCAGGTCAGCGGCCGGCTCGCCGAACGCCTCGGCGGCCCCGACGCGGGCCTGCGCGCCGAACTCGCCGTCAGTGCACTGCTCGGCCTCGGTGTCATGTACGGCATCGCCCGCGGCACCAGCCTGCGCGCGACCCCGGTGGAGGACATCGTCGACCGGTACGGCCCGACGGTGCAGGCGCACATCACCCGCCCGGTGTGAGGAACCGGCGGTTCAGTTCACCCCGCGCGGGCGGAACTGGACGCTGATCCGTGGCCCCGCCGCCCGCGCCGACTTGGGGACGGCGTGCTCCCAGGTGCGCTGGCAGGAGCCGCCCATCACGATCAGGTCTCCGTGTCCGAGCGGCCGCCGCACGCTGTGCCCTCCGCGGCGCGGGCGCAGCACCAGATCGCGCGGTGCGCCCACGGAGAGGATCGCGACCATGGTGTCCTCACGTGCTCCCCGCCCGATCCGGTCCCCGTGCCAGGCCACGCTGTCGCGGCCGTCGCGGTAGTAGCAGAGCCCGGCCGTGCTGAACGGCTCACCCAGCTCGGCGGCGTAGTGCGCGGACAGCGCGTCCCGCGCCTCGTCGAGGACCGGATGCGGCAGCGGATCGCCGGCACCGTAGTACGAGAGCAGTCTCGGTACGTCCACCACGTGCTCGTACATCTGCCGCCGCTCGGCCTGCCACGGCACATCGGCGACGAGCCGCGCGAAGAGGGCGTCGGCCCCGGCCAGCCACCCGGGCAGCAGGTCGATCCAGGCGCCGTCGCCCAGCACGGTCCGGCGCATCCTGCTCAGCGGGGTGAGGCGCAGTTCGTCGGTCTGGTCGAAGAGCGAGGCCTGGAGGTGCGTGGACATGAGCCCAGCGTACTCCAGAATCGAATGCGTGTTCCATTGGTGGGCGTGGTGTTGTGAGCCGAGAGGTCGCGGCGGCCTCAGGGCTCGTCCCCGGAGACCGCCTCCGCATCGGCGAGGACCTCGCGGATCACGTGTTCGGCGTTGGCCGCCATCACGGGGTTCGTGGTGCGGTAGTACGGGAGCTGGTTCAGAGCCATGGACAGGGCCCAGCCGCGGCCGCGTGCCCAGGTGGCGTGGTCGGCGCCCGTGGCGTGCCGGAAGACGGGTCTCGCCTCCGCGGGGAGGAGGTTCCAGGCGGGGATGAGGTCGCAGGCGGGGTCGCCGACGCCGAGGGTGCCGAAGTCCAGGACGGCGCTGAGGCGGCCCTGGTGGGTGAGGAGGTTCATGGGCATCAGGTCGGAGTGGAGCCACAGGGGCGGACCGCTCCACGGGGGTGCCGCCAGCGCCGTTTCCCAGGCGGCCGTGGCGGCACGGGTGTCGATCATGCCGTCCAGTTCGCCGAGCGCGTCGCGCGTCGCGACGTCCACGGATGCCAGTGGTCCGCCCCGGTAGGCGGTTGGCCCGCCCGCCAGGTCGACCTGCCGCAACGCGGCGACGAACAGGCCGAGGTCGGCGGCGAGCCCGTCCGGGTCGGCGAGGTCGTCCGCGACCGGGAGTTCGCCGTCGAGCCAGCGGCCCACGCTCCAGGACCACGGATACCCCGCCCCGGGAACACCGGTGGCGCGGATCTCGGGAATGCGGAACGGAAGCAGCGGGCCGAGGAGCGGCAGCCAGCGCCGTTCCTTCTCCACGTCACCGGCGCCCTCCGGGATGCGGGGGAGGCGTACGGCCATGTCGTCGCCGAGCCGGTAGAGGGCGTTGACGGTTCCGGACGACGTGACGCGCTTGAGCGGCAGGTCGGCCCAGCGGGGGAACTGTGCGATGAGCAACTCCCGTACGAGCGAGTCGTCGATCGGCGCTTCGTGGGCATGCATCGGGCCTGCGGACATCAGCGCCTGCTCTCGGTGTCGAAGGTCAACTTCCGTCATCCTCGGGCTGTTTCGAGCTCGTTCGCAATGCCAGGCAACCCTGCGGTCACCGTCTTCGTCTTGATCTGCAACGGCTGGGCAGCACGTCGACCGTACCGAGCGAAGGAATCCCGGAGGGAAATCCGGCGCACTATACGCTCCGTGTATACATGACATGTATACGTGACGTGTATAGCGGGATGGTCGCGCGCTGCCCGGTGACAGCAAGTACCACCGGCGGGCGTTCCGACGTGGCCGACCGATGGCAGACAGAAAGGCATTCATGTACGGCAAGGCCTTCGCCCCGGAGTACCAGGGCGCACTGACCACCCTGTCCGTGAACTCCTCGCTCACCGATGTCCTCGCGGCAGGCACCGAGCAACTCCGCGCGGCCGAGCGGGCCGGCGCGCGGGCGGAGGCGGCCCGTTCGGGTCTCGCGGTCGCCGAGGCGCACCGCCGTCTTGGACAGGTGGCGGAAGCCGACCGGGCGTGGAAGGCGAGCTACCGCACCGCCCGCGAGGCCGGGGATGCGGCAGCCATGGCGTGGGCGCTGTGGAGCGGCGGCACGCTGGCCCGGCAGCGCGGCGCCTTCCCGTTGGCGTGGCGGCTGCTGCGGCTGGCAGCCGAACTCGGCGAGCACGCCGGTGACATCGTGGTCCGCGGCTACTCCCTGGCGGGGATGGCGGAGACGGGCCGCATCCAGGGCGACTACGCGGCCGTGACCGCACTGCACGAGCAACTCCTGGCCGAGGCACGAAAGCGGGGAGAGGCCCGGCACACCGTGTGGGCCCTGGAGGGCATCGCGCAGATACACCGCAACACAGGCGCCTACGACACCGCCTACGCGATGTTCGAGGAAGCGGCCGGCATCGCCGCTCGCGCCGAGGACCGGCGCGGCCACGCCTGGGCCCTTCGCGGACTGGCGGACCTCGTCTCCGTACGCGACCAGGACCCCGACCGCGCGCTGGAACTGCTGGCCGAGGCGGAGGTGTCGTGCCGTGCGATGAACCTGTCCGGCGCGCTCGCCTACAACCACAAGATGCGCGCCAACGTCCTCTACCGGGCGGGGCGTTACGAGCAGGCACGCGACGTCTATACACAGTCGCTGGCGGAGTTCGAGGCCATGAGCGAGCCCCGCGGACGGGCTCTGGCCCGCCTCGGTCTGGTCAAGTCCCTGGCCCGGCTGGGCCGCGACCGCGCCGCGACCGACGCGGACCTGACCGACCTGGCCGGGGTCCTGGAGAGCATCGGACTGCGCCACGCGGGACGGATGGTCGAAGGGGCGCGGGTGGAACTGGGGCTTGTGGCACCGGCCGGCAGCTCTGACACGGAGGTGACGCGATGACGCTCCTGTCCACATCCCCCCAGTGCCCGCCGAACGCCCCCGCCGCCCCGCAGATCCTGCACCGCTGCCGCGAACTCGTCGCCCCCGCACTGACGAAGGCGATCGGCGGACTGCACCCCTGGGTCGCGGAGATGGCCGGATACGCCCTGGGCCGCTGCGAGGTGGGCGGCGCCCCCGCGACGTACAGCCAGGGCAAGGGCGTACGGCAGACGCTGGCCGTCCTCGGTGCGGAGGCGGCCGGAGGTTGTGCCGACGTGGGTGTGCCGGGTGCGGTCGCCGTGGAGCTGGTGCACACCTTCTCGCTGCTGCACGACGACGTCATGGACGGCGACGCACTGCGTCGGGGCCGCCCCGCGGTGTGGAAGGCGTACGGCACCGGCCCCGCCGTCCTCGCCGGGGACGCGCTCTTCGCCCTGGCGGTGGAGACCCTCACGGCGGTGCCCGCGACCGCCCACGGTGCCACGGCCGTACGGCAGCTGACGACGGCCCTCGGCGATCTGGTCCGCGGCCAGGCGGACGACCTGCTGTTCGCCCACCGTCCCTGGACCGGTCCCGACGCGGTGGGCGTGGGAGAGTACGAGGCGATGGCCGAGCACAAGACCGGCGCCCTGCTCGGCTGCGCGCTGGCCCTGGGGGCTCAACTGGCGGGCGCACAACGGGAGACCGCGTACGCCCTGGACCGCGCCGGTCGTCACCTGGGTGTGGCCTTCCAGATCGCCGACGACCTGCTGGGCATCTGGGGCGATCCGGCGTTCACCGGCAAACCGGTCCACAGCGACCTGCGCCAAGGGAAGAAGACACTCCCGGTCCTCGTCGCCCTGAACGCCCCCGGCCACTCCGCGCTGGCCGAACTCCTCACCTCCCGGGCCGCCCTGGACGACTCCGCCGTACACCGGGCGGCCACCCTCGTCGAACAGGCGGGCGGTCGTGCCGCGGCCCTGCGCGAAGCCCGGCGTCATCTCACCGCCGCGCAGGCCCTCCTGGCAGGCGCACCCCTGGCCCCGTGGCCCGCCCGTGACCTGCGCACCCTGTTGTCCTCCCTGGCCCACCGGGTGATCTGACACTCCGACCCTCCGGTCCGGGGCGAACCGGACCGGAGGCGGGCTGCGACGTCGATCACATTCACGTGTCAACGCGTCCCACCAGGCAACCTCTTCATCTCCCGGCACATCTGTCGCCGCGGGGCAGGACAGCCCCCACGGCGTTCAATGGTGCCGTGCGTGAGGGCGGTTGGCGATCCCGGCCGCCCCTGTTCGAAGGAACTCAGTGCGTATACCCCACATACGTCGCGTGGCGATCGCCGTCGCGGTGACGACGACCGTCACGCTCCCGACGGGCCCCGCCTTCGCTGCCGCGCCCGTCGGCGCCCCGGCCACGGCCTCCTCGCCGGTGGACGCCGCCCGGGTGGCCGCGTTCGCGCACGCGTCGGCCACCGGTGTCGGCCACGGCGACACCCTGCGGGTCAAGGACGTCATGACGGATCCGGACGGCAAGCAGCACGTCCGCTTCGTGCGCGACCACCTCGGTATGCCCGTCCTCGGCGGTGACCTCGTCGTCCACCTCAACGGGCAATCCGCCTACCTCGGTGTGACCAGAGCGGCCGACCACGCCGTCGAACCGTCCACGACCGAGGCGAAACTGACGCCCCAGCAGGCCGAGCGGAAGGCCGCCTCGGTCGCGAAGGGCGACGCGGGCGAGGCCCACCTCGTCGTCGACGCCCGTGACGGCGCAAGCGCGCTCGCCTACCAGGTGCGCGTGACGGACAGCGACACGACCGAGGCAGGCGGCTCCCGCACGGTGGTCGTGGACGCCGGGTCCGGCCGGATCCGCAGCGACGTTCCCGACAGCGACGAGTTCATCTCGCCGTCCCTGGACGAGACACTGCGCGAGCGCGGCGAACAGCTGAACCCCGAGACGGGCACCTCGGCCCAGCCGGTAAGCCTCCTGAGTGCAGCGGCTGCCACCACCTACCCGGTCAAGGCCACCGGCAGCGGCGCTTCCCTCTTCGCCGGCAAGGTGACGCTGACCACCACCCGGACGGCCCGCACCAGCTACCTCCTCAAGGACCCCACCCGCTGGAACACCGAGACCCGGGACGCCAGGGGCCAGGAACTGGAAGCCTTCTCGCGCGGCAAGAAGCTCACCGACGCCGACAACAAGTGGGGAAACGGCGCCACGTCCAGCAGGGTCACCGCCGCGGTCGACGCCCAGTACGGCATCACCAAGACCCTGGACTTCTACAAGAAGACCTTCGGCCGCAAGGGCATCAAGAACAACAGCGCCGGAGCCCGCGCGATGGTCCACTTCGGCAACAAGGTCGGCAACGCCTTCTGGGACTCGACCTGCGGCTGCATGCTGTACGGCGACGGAGACGGCGACATGCTCAAGAAGCCGCTGGTCGTCCTCGACGTCACCGGCCACGAGCTGACCCACGGGGTCGTCGACGCCACCGCCGCCCTCGAACCGACCCGGGTGGACCGGGACGGCAACCAGTACGGCGAGCCGGGTTCGCTGAACGAGTCTCTCGCCGACATCTTCGGCTCCGCGGTGGAGTTCTCCGCCAACAACCCGAAGAACCCGCCCAATTACCTCGTGGGCGAGAAGCTCGGTCTGGCCCAGAAATTCCTGCGCCGCCTCGACCGTCCCTCGCTGGACAAGCTGGAGGGCGCGGTCGACTACTGGTCGCCCGAGGCCTACGACGCCGAGGTCCACGCGGGCTCCGGCGTCTCCTCGCACGCGTACTACCTGCTCGCCGAGGGCAGCGGCAGGAAGACGATCGGCGGGGTCACCTACGACTCGCCCACGTACGACGGTTCGCGGGTGACCGGCATCGGACGCGCCAAGGCCACGGCGGTCTTCTACCGCGCGCTGACCCGGTACATGGTCTCCACGACCGACTTCCACGACGCGCGCGAGGCCACCCTCAAGGCCGCCGCCGACCTGTACGGCGCAAGCAGTACCGAGTACAACACGGTGGCGAAGGCCTGGACCGCCGTCAATGTGACTGCCACCAGCGGATGACATGAGGGTGCCCCGCCACGTTCGTTGGAACTTGAGCAGGGGCGGGGCACCCGTCGCCGGTCCTTGCCTCAGTGCTGCTGAGCCTTCTGCGGTGTCACCTCACTGGGCCGCACGACGACGTACCCCTCGCCCTCCAGCTTGAGCTGCACGGCTTCACCGGAGCCGCCGCGGATCATCGAGCCGATCGACTGCGAACGGTGCAGCGAGGTGTGCAGATGGGCGGTCCAGCCGACGATCGCGTCCGTGTCGACGAACACCGGCTGCTGCGGCGAGACGGGGATGACCAGCGGATTTCCCTCGCAGACCAGGCCGAGCCTGCCGTGGCCGGTGAAGACGCTGTTGAAGAGACCGCCCCCGGAGATTCCCGCGCCCTTCACGGTCTTTATCTCGTACGACACCGTGGCGTCGAAGCACAGCACATTGCGTCCGTTGACGGTGAACACGTCGCCGGGCTCGATGTCGACGAGGAAACAGTTCTGCGCCTCGTGCGCGAACCAGGCCTCGCCCTGGCCGCGGACCGTCATCAGCGGCAGCCCCTCGCCGGTGACAGCTCGCTTGAGCATGCCGCCGACGCCCTGGCCCTTGCGCTCGAACTGCAGATTCCCCCGGTAGGCGATCATCGCCCCCTGGCGCGCGAGCATGTCTCCGCTGACGGCGTACTTGATCGACTTGGCGTTCTGGATGGTCATGCCCGGCGCGACGGCGGGCTGCACCATGTGGTCACTGGAAAAGAGATCACCCTTCATGCGGGCATCTTCGCCCAGAGGGTGCCGTTCCGCCAGGATCCGGGTGAGCGGGAAAGACGTGCGGGGCCGGCCCGGGTGAACCGGACCGGCCCCGCACGGGAGTTGTCAGGCGGCGCTCGGCGTACCGGCGTGACCGAAGAGGGTGCCGATGACCTCGGTGAGCTGAGCGGCGACCTCGGCGTCGTCGACCGGGTGGGTCTCGGCGAAGCGGGTCACGGAGCCCGGGATGGACAGCTTGACGTCCTCCAGGACGGTGCCGCCGGCGATGCCCACGGCCTTGCGGGCCTCGTCCTGCGCCCACACGCCGCCGAACTGGCCGTAAGCGGTGCCGACCACAGCGGTCGGCTTGCCGGCGAGGGCACTGGCGCCGTAGGGGCGCGACAGCCAGTCGATGGCGTTCTTCAGCACGGCCGGAATGGTGCCGTTGTACTCCGGCGAGAAGAGGAGGAACGCGTCGGCGCGGGCGGCGGCCTCCCGCAGACGGACGGCGGCGGCGGGCACGCTGCCCTCGACGTCGATGTCCTCGTTGTAGAAGGGGATCTCGGCCAGGCCCTCGAAAAGCTCCACCTCCGCGCCCTCGGGCGCGAGCTTGACGGCGGCCTCGGCGAGCTGGCGGTTGTGGGAGCCGGCACGAAGGCTGCCGACGAGGGCGACGATGTTTACGGACATGGATAACTCCCGAAGCTGAAACATTGCTGCAATAAAGCGGACCAAGGTCCGTTTAAAGTTGTATCACCGAAGTGGACCGCAGTCCAGTTGTCCTGGAGTGCCGTTACGCTGGCTTCATGTCCACCCCACTGCCGCCCTTTCCGAAGCGACAGGAACCGACCGACGAGCCGGTCCTGATGGAACTCGCACCCCGGGGCGACGCACCGCAACTGCGCGCCGACGCCGCGCGCAACCGTGCGCGTCTGCTGGAGGCCGCCGCCCGCCTGGTGGAGGAGCGGGGGGTGGCCAATGTGACGATGGAGGCCGTCGCCTGCGCTGCATCGGTGGGCAAGGGGACCGTCTTCCGGCGGTTCGGCGACCGTACCGGCCTCCTGATGGCGCTCCTCGACCACACCGAACAGCGGTTCCAGACCGGCTTCTTCAGCGGGCCGCCCCCGCTGGGCCCCGGTGCCTCACCGGTGGAGCGCCTGCACGCCTTCGGCTGCGCCACCCTGCGGCAGGCTTCCGAGCGGCTCGACCTCTACCTCGCCGCTGAACCGGACGCCTCCCGCCGCTTCAGCTCGGCCCCGTACCGCGTCCGTCTCATGCACGTCACCATGCTGCTCCGCCAGGCTGTCCCGGCCGCGGACACCGACCTCATCGCGCAGACCCTGATGGGGTATCTGGAACCCGCCCTGATCAACCACCTGACCCGCCAGTGCGGTATGCCCCTGGAGCGGCTGGAGTCGGGCTGGCACGACCTCGTGAACCGGAGCACCTGCTCGGTCTGATGGCGGTACCCCGCGGCGCGGGAGGACAATACGGCCATGGCGCATCGCCTTGGTGACGTGAGCGGGCCTGCCCAGGTGGCCGCGGCGGGTGAGGGGATCAGCCGGCAGGAGCTGGCCCTCGCCGCCCGGAACCATGGGCTGCCACTGGAGGCCCTACGGTACGACGTGACCCCTCCGGGGCTGCACTACGTACTCACGCACTACGACATCCCGTACATCGAGGGTTCCTCCTGGCGCCTGGACCTGGGGGGCCGGGTGCGGCAGCCGCGGGCACTCGGAATGGACGAGCTGAAGTCGTATACCCCGGTTACCGAGCGGGTGACCATGGAGTGCGCGGGCAATGGCCGGGCCCTGCTGACACCACGGCCGGTGAGTCAGCCGTGGCTGGTCGAGGCGGTCGGTACGGCGGAGTGGACCGGTGTGCCGCTGCGGGTGCTGCTCGCCGAGGCCGGAGTCCGGGCCGGGGCGGTGGACGTGGTGTTCACCGGCGCCGACCATGGAGTCGAGCGAGGCGTCGAGCAGGACTACCGGCGTGCGCTTCCACTGGACGTGGCCACCGGCGGCGAGCCCGAGGTTCTGGTGGCATACGAGATGAACGGTGCCCCGCTGCCTCCGCAGCACGGGCGTCCGCTGCGACTGGTGGTGCCCGGCTGGTACGGCATGGCCCATGTGAAGTGGCTGCGCGACATCACAGTGTCCGACACGCCGTTCACGGGCTTCCAGCAGGCCGTGGCCTACCAACTCCGGCAGGACGTCGGCGACGAGGGCGAACCGGTCACCCGGATCGCCCCGCGTGCCCTGCTGGTCCCGCCCGGCTTCCCGGACTTCATGTCCAGGGCGCGGGTGGTCCGGCCGGGCCCCGTGCCGTTGGAGGGACGGGCCTGGTCCGGGCGCGCGCCGGTCGCCCGGGTCGAGGTGAGCACGGACGACGGACGTACCTGGTACGAGGCGGAGCTGGACCCGGGGCACAAGCACCGGTGGTCCTGGCGGACCTGGCGCTTCGCCTGGACGGCCGCGCCGGGAAGCCATGTGCTCAGCGTGCGGGCCACCGATGCGGAGGGGCACACACAGCCGCTGGATCAACTGTGGAACCGGGGCGGCTTCGCGAACAACCTTGTCCAGCGGGTTCCCGTGCTCTGCGTGGAACCTGACTGAATCCCCGTGTGGGCGGCCGGAGGCGGACACCGACTCCGGCCGCCCTGACGTGAAGAACTGTCAGCTGAACGGATCCAGTGTGATGTAGGCCTGTTGCGGATTGCCGTCGTGCACGAGCGACTCGTGGGCGCCGACGTCGTCGAAGGCGAACGCGTAGGCCTTGCCGTCGGTCATCTGCGCATGGATCTGACGGGCGTAGTGGTTGGTCACCCCGTCCAGGTAGAAGCTCGCCGAGCCGGTGTCCGGCTGGTTGGGGTTGACCAGGAGGGTGGAGCGGTTGAAGCCCGCGCACAGGGTGCGGGAAATGGGGCCGCGCACCAGGTCGTTGGGCGCGTCGAGGAGCTTGTGGCAGCCGAAGATGCTGTCGGCGTCCGGCTTCTGGAAGCTGGTGACGACCGCTCCGGCGCTGTTCGTGAAGTTCATGACGTTCCCCGAGACCCGGCCGTAGTACTTCGTGTTCGGCTGGTCGACGAAGGGCGTCACCGTCAGCGTCGACGAACTGTACTTCGCCCACACGCGGTTGACGTAGTCGTCCATGACGGTGGTGGGCAGTACGCCAGACCCGACCGCGTGGCCGGGGGCGAGGGCCCGCAGCACGGTGCCGTCGGACCGGGTCTGGATCAGATTCGCCCAGCCGCCGGACTGGCCGCGCAGGGCGTTGAGGACCGTGTTGTACCCACCCGCCTTGAGGTGACCGGTCGACTTCGTCGAACCGTCGGCGAGCTGGACGCCGACGGCGTACGGGGCCGAGAACATGTCCACCTGTGTGCTGTTGAGCCACAGACCGGCGTCGTTGAGTGTGTACTCGGACCAGTTGAAGAGGATGTTGCGATTCGGGTCGCTCGGATTCTGTACGGCCGGCTGCACCAGACCGCCGGTCGTCAGCCGGAAGTCGAGCTTCTGTCCGTAGGAGAAGTAGATCCGGCCCGAGAACTTGGGGATCCGGATCGTCACCGACTGCCCGTTGGCGGGCCCGGCGATCGAGGCGTCCGGTGCGGGCGTCGGCGGATTGCCGCCGGCGGGCCAAACGTGGAACGTGCCGTTCGCGTCGGCCCAGCCCTGCTGCCCGGTCGTCAGCAGTGTGCCGAGGTTGTAGATGTAGATCGGGTCGGCGCGGCCCGAGCTGTTCGTGAACTTCAGCGGGATGGTCGCCGGGACGGCGGCCTCGGCCCCGGCCGGGGCCCCGAACGTCAACAGGGCTGCGGCGAGGGTGGCCGCGGCCATCGCCAGGGACCGCCACCTGAGTCTTTTGAGCACGCTCTGGTCCTCCTTCGGACGGGATGCCTCCGCTTTTCCTGAGAGCGCTCTCACGATTGCGCCGAGCTGCGTACATGTCAACGCTTCGCGCAGAGTTGGTCTGGTCCGGTTGGGGCGGCTCGAATCGGGGCCGGGGGGTACTCCAATGGATCCGTGCCGTTCGCGGACCCCGGCATCCGCACGGAGCATGAGGGAGTCCCGTACGGAAGGAAGAGGACGAGCCCCATGACCAGACGCATCCCCTCCGGTACCGGCCGATCGGACCGATCCCGCAGGATCGCCGCCGCGTTCCTGGCCACGCTCACCTGCGGCGCCGCGCTCGTCTCGTGCGGTTCGGACAGTGACAACGACAGTGGTACGTCCGTGAGCCCGCGCCCCACCGCGCCCGACGAGTCCTCCTTCACGGGGGAGGCGCCGTCCGCGCTGGCTTCCGAGGCCGCGTCGGCCATCGACTCCGCCCAGGCCTCGGCGTCGGCGATGGCCTCCTCCGCGTCCGCCGAGGCCTCCGCGTTCGAGGCCTCGGTCTCGGCCGACACAGCGCGGGCCGCTGCGGCGGCGCAGGCCGAGCTGAAGAACGTACGGGGCAGCGGCAACGCGAGGTCCGAGGTCGCCGTCACCGGGTTGCCGAGGGCGCAGACCGGTGGGCTGCTCGCCGTGCTCGTCGCCATCACCAACAAGACCGACCAGCAGGCCTCCTACGCCGTGCAGATCGACTTCGAGGACTCCGACGGCAAGGTCGTGGAGAGCCGGTTCGTGGGAGCGCAGGACCTCGAACCGGGCGAGCGGGCCGAACCCGTCGCCATCAGCAGGGAGCCCGTCGAGCCCAGGCTGACCCCGCGGCTGGCGAAGGCCCAGAGGTACTGACGCGCCGCCCGTCCCCGGTGGCGGAGCATGGAGACGGGGGACTTGGAAGACATCGTGGACGCGCTCAACACCGAGCGCGTCCACGACTGTTGAGAAACCTCAGGCTGCCGGTTCCCGCACCAGGTGCAGGGCCGCGCTGGACCAGTCGCCCGGCGGCAGGGCGACGTGCAGGCCGTACTCGGCGAGCACGGCGGCGTGGTGCACGGCACCCGTGCGGGCGTCGCGGTAGCGGGCCCCGGGGGTCAGGCCGCGCAGCCGCACCGGCAGGTGCGGGGCGCCGTGGCGGGAGACACGCCGATACACCAGGAGCAGGCTCTCCGAGGCATCCGCGGCGGTGTACTGCACCGCGGAGACGGCGTCCTCGGCCGGTGGCGCCAGACGGTCGAGCCTGCCGTGCTGCACGAGATGGCGTACCTGCTTGTACTCGGCCACCAGGGCCGCGCCCTCCCGCAGTTCCTCCTCGGACCAGTGGGTGAGATCGCCTCCGATGCCCAGCGCGCCGGCCATCGCCACATGGAAACGGAAGCGCAGCGGAACCGTGCGGCCGGTGAGCTGGTTCGGCACGTCCGTCACCCACGCGCCCATCGTGCGCGCGGGGTAGATCTGGCCGTAGCCGTGCTGGATCCCCATCCGGTCGGCGGCGTCGGTGTTGTCCGACGCCCACGCCTGGTCCGTACGGGACAGGATGCCCAGGTCGACGCGGCCGCCACCACCGCTGCACGCCTCGATCCGCAGCTCCGGATGATCCGCGCGGAGGCGGTCGAGCACGTCGTACAGATTGCGGACGTACTGGGGTCCCAGGCGATCGGTGCCGTCGGGCCGGCCGGGCCAGCCGGCCTCGCTGAACGCCCGGTTCATGTCCCACTTGAGGAAGTCGATGCCGTGGTCCCCGACCAGCCGGGTCAGCCAGTCGTACGCCCAGTCCGCGACATCGCGGCGGGCGAAGTTCAGGACCAGCTGGTTGCGCAGCTCGGAGCGCGGGCGGTCGGTGAAGTGCAGGACCCAGTCCGGGTGTTGGCGGTAGAGGTCGCTGTCAGGATTGACCATCTCCGGCTCCACCCACAGGCCGAAACTCATCCCCAGCCGGTGCACCGCGTCGACCAGCGGGGTCAGTCCGTCCGGGAAGCGCTCGGGGGTGGGTGTCCAGTCGCCGAGGCCCGCGTGGTCGCTGCGGCGCGCTCCGAACCAGCCGTCGTCGACGACGTACAGCTCGACCCCGAGCTCCGCCGCCCGCTCGGCGAGCGCCTTCTGGCTGACCTCGTCGACATCGAAGCCCGTCGCCTCCCAGGAGTTGTAGAGCACCGGCGCGACCTCGTCCGGATGCGGCAGGACATGGGCCAGGGTGTACGCGTGCCAGGCACGGCTGGCCGCACCGAAGCCGCCTTCGGTGAACAGGCCGGCGAACGGGGGAGTGGTGAACTCCTCGCCCGGCGTGAGCGGCACGTTCGTACCGTCGTGGCCGACGCCTCCGGTGAATCCGGCCCGTCCGTCGGGGGTCCGCTGCGCGGTGATCCGCCAGCTCCCGCTCCAGACGAGGGCCGCGCTCCATACCCGGCCGTGCTCCTCGGTGGCCTCGCCCGCGTCGAGCATCACCCACGGGTTCGCGTGGTGGCTGGTGATACCGCGACGGCTGGTCAACACCGTCTCGCCGTACGGCAGTTGGTCCCGGCGCAGCTGGCTCTCGGCGGACCACTGACCGGTGACGTGACTGAGGCGGTAGTCCCGCAGCGGAGGCAGGCTCCAGGCGGCCGAGTCGGTGCGCAGCAGGGTGACGGGCTCGTCACCGGCGTTGCGGACGACGGTCCAGCGTTCGATGACGTCAGTATCGCCCTGGACGCGGTAGTGGAGCGTCACATGCAGGGGGTACTGGCGGTCGCGGAAGGCCAGCGCCAGCTCGTCGTCGGTGACCCGCAGACCGGTGGACTGCCACTCGAAGGCGCGTGATCCGTCCGCGAACCGGACCTGGAGCGACGGGGGTCCGTAGCGCGTGCCGCCGTCGACGGGAAGTTCCTCCCCGACGGGGGAGATGCCCTCGAAGCTGCTGGCCGCCGGAGCCGGGGGTACGACGAGGGCCTCCGCCTCCGCGAGTGTCAGCCGTGGCCCCCACGCGAGATGGCAGGGCGCCCCGGTCTCGTCGACTCTCAGCGCGTACGACGTGTTCGGTGTGGCCAGCAGCCAGACCCCGGTGTCCGGGGCGAAGGAGATCATCTACAGGGGTCCTCACGTTCCAGGTGGTGCCACGAGATGGTCGAAAGCCAACCGCGACCTTCGATCATGTGTCAACACCTTGTCCGCATCTGTCTTTTGCAGGCGAGGGGTACGTCAGGGAAGGCGCCCAAGATAATCCTGCTTCTTTTATTGACAGCAGAAAATAAGGGACTTAGGTTCCGGCCATGCGCTCGACCAGTCGAACAGAGACGTTCCCCGGTCACACACCGGCCGTCTCTCAGATTTTCACCACCGTGCTCTCCCACGGTCCGCTCACGCGGTCGGAGATAGCGGGGCGGACCCAGCTGTCCGCGGCGGCGGTGACCAAGGCGGTCCGGCCGCTGATCGAGGCCGGGTACCTCCAGGAAGACGTCGACGAGGACGCACGGCAGGCGTCCCTCGGCAGGCCGGCCAACCCGGTGCTGGTCGACGGAGGCCGGGCGCTGTTCATCGGGATCAAGATGACGGGCGACGAACTCATCGCCGTACTCACGGACCTGTGCTGCCGCATCCGGGTCGCCCGGCATGTGCCGCTCACCGCGCGCGACCCCAAGGCGGTGCTGGCGTCGACCGCGGGTCTTGTGCAGGAGCTGCTGACGGAGGCCGACGGGTTCGGGGTCCAGGTACAGGGCCTGGGCATCGCGGTCTCCGGCGATGTGGACCGCGCGGCGGGGGTGGTGCGGTACTCACCCTTCCTGGAGTGGCGCGACGTGCCGCTCGCCGATCTGGCCCGGATGACGACGGGACTGCCGGTCACCGTCGACAACGACGTCCGGGCGCTGACCGTCGCCGAGCAGTGGTTCGGCGCCGGGGTCGGTCTCTCCGACTTTGCCGTGGTGACCGTCGGCGCCGGCATCGGCTGCGGTCTCGTGGTGCACGGGCAGGTCGTGAACGGCGCGTACGGCGTGGCGGGCGAGATCGGGCACGTCGCCATCGACCCGGCCGGCCCCCTCTGCCACTGCGGCAACCGCGGCTGTGTGGAGGCGATCGCGGCGGATTCGGCGATCGTCAGCAGGATCCGGGAGGTGACCGGCGTTCAGGTCGCCGACGCCGCCCAGGCCCTGGACCTCGCCCATGACGGGGACCCCGGAGCGCGGGAGGTGTACGCACGCGCGGGGGAGGCGATCGGCCGCGGTATCGCGACCGTCGCCAATCTGTTCGGCCCCGAGCGTGTGATCATCTCCGGTGAGGGGCTGGCGGCGTACGACCTGTTCGCCGAGCAGATCCGGGACACGTTCGCCGCCGCCGCCTTCGGGTCGGCCGGGCGGTGCGACGTACAGACCCGTCCCCTGCCCTTCGAGGAATGGGCGCGAGGGGCCGCGGCCACCGCGATCCAGTCCTTCATACGAGCCGACACGTACTGACCTTCAGACTCGTCAACACCCCAACCCACCAGCAGTGACAAGCACTGATACGCACGAGGAGCAACGATGACGCAGCAGAGCCGCAATCCCTTGGCTGCGCGCGGACCCAGCCGCCGCAGAGTGACCGGTGGTCTGATGGGGCTCGGGGCCGCCGCCCTGGCCGCGCCCGTTCTGACCGCGTGCGGTGGGGGACCGGGAGCCGACCCGAAGACGGTCACCTTCGGGTCCAACGGCGCCGACGCCACCCCGAAGAAGGCCTACACCACCGTCACCGACGCCTTCACCAAGGACAGCGGGCTGACGGTCAAGACGAACACCGTCGACCACGACACCTTCCAGAAGAGCATCACCACCTACCTCCAGGGCACCCCGGACGACGTCTTCACCTGGTTCGCGGGCTACCGCATGCAGTACTTCGCCAAGAAGAAGCTCGCCAGCCCGATCGACGAGGTGTGGGACAAGATAGGCGGCGGCTTCAGCGATGCCGCCAAGCAGCTCTCCAAGGGCGAGGACGGCAAGTACTACTTCGTGCCGCTGTACAACTACCCGTGGGGCGTCTTCTACCTGAAGAGCGTGTTCGCGGACCGCGGCTACGAAGTCCCGCAGAAGTGGAGCGAGTTCGTCGCGCTCGCCAAGAAGATGAAGGCGGACGGCCTCGACCCGATCACCTCCGGGTACGGCGGCGGCGACACCTGGAGCATCCTCGGCGCCTTCGACTACATCGACCTGCGGGCCAACGGCTACGACTTCCACATGTCGCTGCTGCGCGGCGAGACCTCCTGGACCGACAAGCGCGCCGTCGCGATCCTCGACACCTGGCGTGAACTGACTCCCTACTACCAGGCGAGCGGCGGCGGCCGTTCCTGGCAGGACGCCGCGCAGAGCCTGATCGACAAGAAGTCCGGCATGTCGGTCACCGGCCTCTTCATCGGGCAGCAGATCACCGACGAGGCGGTCCGCGGCGACCTCGACTTCTTCCCCTTCCCCGAGATCGACTCCGCGTACGGGCAGGACGCCGTCGAGGCCCCCACCGACGGGTTCATGCTCAGCCGCAGCCCCAAGAACGAGGACGGCGCCACGAAGTTCCTGGAGTTCCTCGGCGGCGCGAAGGCCGAGGAACTGTACGCGGGCGTCGACCCGAGCAACCTCGGTGTCAACGACACGACCTCCACCGCCTCGTACAACGCCCTGCAGAAGAAGTCGGCCGATCTCATCGGCGCCGCCAAGAACATCAGCCAGTTCGCGGACCGCGACAGTGACCCGGGCTTCATCTCCACCGTCGTACTCCCCGGTCTGACCGAGTGGCTCAGCCACCCCGACGACGGCACCGAGACGCTGAAGAAGATCGAGTCCCAGCGCTCGCGCTACTTCACGGCCTGATCAGGACCGGAAAGGTCGCACGCACCGTGTCCTCCGTACCCTCACTCCGCACCGTCCGTAAACGCGCCCGCAGTCTCGGTCGCGGCGACCGGATCTTCCTGACCGTCATCATCGGCATCCCGCTTGCCGCGCTTCTCTTCTTCGTGTGGCTCCCCGCACTGGCCTCGGTCGCGCTGTCCTTCACCACCTGGGACGGCATTGAACTGACCGACATCCAGTGGATCGGCCTGGAGAACTACAAGGAGATCTTCACCAACTACCCGCCGTTCTGGCCTGCGGTGCAGCACAACGTGATCTGGTTGCTGTTCACGGCCCTGCTGCCCACGCCGTTCGGCATCTTCCTCGCCTACCAGCTCGACCGGAAGATCCGCTTCACGAGGATCTACCAGACCGCGATCTTCCTGCCGATGGTGCTCTCCCTGGCCGTCGTGGGCTTCATCTGGGAGATCATCTACAACCCGGACACGGGGCTCCTCAACGGCCTTCTGAGTTCCCTCGGTTCCAGCCAGCACATCGACTGGCTCGGCAACCCCGACCTCAACCTGTGGGCCGTGCTTGTCGCTTCGGCCTGGCGGCACACCGGCTACATCATGATCCTTTACTTGGCCGGTCTGAAGGGCTTCGACCCGGCGCTCAAGGAGGCCGCCGCGCTCGACGGCGCCAACGGCCGCCAGACCTTCCTGCGCGTGGTCTTCCCGGCCCTCAAGCCGGTCAACATCATCATCCTGGTCGTCACGGTCATGGAGTCCCTGCGGGCCTTCGACATCGTGTACGTCCTCGGCGGCGGCGTCGGCAGCAAACCCGGCATGGAACTGCTCTCCCTCCTCATCACCGACAACATCATCGGCGAGTCCAGCCACATCGGTTACGGGTCCGCCCTCGCGGTCATCCTGCTCCTGGTCTCCCTTGCCGCCATCGGCACCTTCCTCTTCCAGACCGTCCGCAAGGAGGACCAGTGACCACGACCGTGCCGCGTCCGGCCTCCCGTCTGCGGGCCAGGCGCGATCCCCAGTCCCATGACGGCCCGTCCAAGCCCCGTAGCCAGGTCGGCCGTCATGTGATGCTGGCCAGCATCGCCCTGCTCTGGCTGATCCCGCTGCTGTGGGCCATCTACACTTCGCTGCGCCCCTACTCGGACACCGCGAAGAACGGCTACCTCTCCTGGCCGCACAGCCTGAGCTTCGGCAACTTCACGGACGCCTGGGAACAGTCCGGGATGCCGCACTTCTTCTGGAACTCGGTCCTCATCACGGTTCCGGCGGTCCTGGGCACCCTGCTGTTCTCGGCGGCGGTCGCCTTCTTCGTCTCCCGCTTCGACTTCCGCTGGAACATCGTCCTGCTGATGCTGTTCACCGCGGGTAACCTGCTGCCGGCCCAGGTCCTCATCACCCCGCTGTACAAGCTGTATCTCCTCATCCCGCTGCCGTACTGGATGACTGATTCGCTGCTTCTGTACAACTCGATCTGGGGCATCATCTTCATCCACATCGCCTACCAGTGCGGGTTCTGCACCTTTGTCCTCAGTAACTACATGAAGACGATCCCCAAGGAGATCTCCGAGGCGGCACTCGTCGACGGCGCTCCCATCTGGCGGCAGTTCTTCCAGATCATCCTGCCGCTGTGCCGGCCGGCCTTCGCCGCTCTCGCGACCCTCGAGTCGATCTGGATCTACAACGACTTCTTCTGGCCGCTCGCCCTCATCGAGACCGGCGACAAGCGCCCCGTCACCTCCGCCCTGGCCAACCTCCAGGGTGCATACTTCACCAACCCCAACCTGATCGCGGCCGGTGCGCTCATGACCGCGATCCCCACGCTGCTGGTGTACTTCGCGCTTCAGCGCCAGTTCATCAGCGGGCTCACGATCGGCTCCGGCAAGGGCTGAGCCGCCGGAACGCAGGGGCTTGAGCCGCCCTGTGCCCCAACCGTCCCGTTGACAACGTCGTCCTGGAGGTCGGACCCATGCGGTCATCCTCGTTCTTCACCATGCCCGGAGCCACGCCACGCTCCGGCCGTCGTGCCATAAGAGCCGTGCTCGTCATCGCCCTCACCGCGGGCGTGGCGACCGCCGTCCCGGCGGCTCAGGCGGAAACACCCACGCCCGCCGCCGCGCCGGCCACCACCGCGCTGGCCGCCAAGCCGTTCATGGGCTGGTCGAGCTGGAGCATGCAGTCGTCCAAGTACCCGGGTCTCAACCCGGACGGCGACTACAGCTACCTCACCGAGGCGAACATCCTCAAGCAGGCGGACGCCCTCGCGGCCAAGCTGAAGCCCTACGGCTACGAGTACGTCAACATCGACGCCGGCTGGTGGATGGACAAGACCTGGAAGTCCGGGTTCGACCAGTACGGCCGCCAGACGCCCGACCCGGTCCGTTTCCCCAGTGGCATGAAGTCGGTCGCCGACCACATCCACTCCAAGGGCCTCAAGGCCGGCATCTACCTGCCGGTCGGCCTGGAGAAGGGGGCGTACAACGACGGCAAGACGCCGATCTGGAACGCCGAGGGCTGCACCACGGCCGACATCGTCTACAGCGACCTGCGCACCACCAACGGCTGGGACAGCGCGTACAAGATCGACTTCTCCAACCCGTGCGCGCAGAAGTACGTCGACTCCCAGGCGCAGCAGTTCGCCGATTGGGGTTACGACTTCCTGAAGCTGGACGGCGTGGGCCCCGGCTCCTTCAAGAGCGGTGACCAGTACAACAACGTCGCCGACGTGGCCGCGTGGCAGAAGGCCATAGCCACCGCCGGGCGACCGATCCATTTCGAGGTCTCCTGGTCGCTCGACATCGCGCACGCCGCCGACTGGAAGCAGTACTCCAACGGCTGGCGCATCGACACCGACGTCGAGTGCTACTGCAACACGCTGGTCACCTGGGAGAACTCGGTCGAGGACCGGTGGGACGACTCCCCCGCGTGGAGCAACAAGGCAGGCCCCGGCGGCTGGAACGACCTCGACGCCATCGACGTCGGCAACGGCGAGATGGACGGCCTCACCAAGGCCGAGCGGCAGAGCTACATGACCCTGTGGGCCATCAACAAGTCGCCCCTCTACACCGGTGACGACCTCACCAAGCTGGACAGCTACGGCGTCTCCCTGCTGACCAACAAGGAAGTCATCGCCGTCGACCAGAGCGCCTCGCCCGTCGCGCGTCCGGTCACCTCGGTCAACGACCAGCAGGTCTGGGGCAGCAAGAACGCCGACGGCAGCTACACCGTCGCCCTCTTCAACCTCGGCGAATCGCCGGCCGCCGTCACCGCCAACTGGGCGTCCTTCGGGTTCACCGGCAACGCCTCCGTGCGCGACCTGTGGAACAAGTCGAACCTCGGTACCTACCAGAACAAGATCACCGCGACGCTGCCCGCGCACGGTTCGCGGCTGTTCACCGTCAAGCCCGGCGGCACCACGCTGGCGACGACGAGCTACGAGGCCGAGGCTCCGGCCAACACCCTCTCGGGCAACGCCTCCGTCGGCGGCTGCGACGCCTGCTCCGGCGGCAAGAAGGTCGGGAACCTCTACAGCGGTGGCAAGCTGCAGTTCAACGACGTCACGGTGAAGAAGGACGGGATCTACACCGTCAAGATCGCCTACGTCAGCGGCGACGCCCGCTCGGTGAACGTCTTCTCCAACAGCGGCAACGGCACCAGCCAGAAGTTCCCCTCCACGGGCGACTGGAGCACGGCCGAGACCATCAGCGTCCAGCTGGCGCTGAAGGCTGGCACCAACACGATCACCCTCGACAGCGGCAGCGGATACGCGCCGGACATCGACAGGATCGTCGTTCCGCAGTCGGTCTGAGTTCAGCTGTCCGATCTGCTTCCCCGCGGGGCCCGGTGACCTGAACCCGGGCCCCGCGGGGAACCGTCCCAACGCCGACGTCGCCTGCGGTGCCCCCCATCTCCCTTTTCCGCAGCGGTCGTTCCCCCACCGGCCATGCCCGTATGAGCCGTTCCCGCACGAGCCGTTCCCCCGGATATGGAGTGCACAACCGTGGACATCCAGCACACGAAACCCAGTGACAACACGCCCAGCCGCAGAGGCTTCCTCGCTCTCGCCGCCGCTGCCGGCGCGGGTACCGCACTCGGGATTCTGCCCACCTTCACCGCTTCGGCGGCCCCCCTGCGCCCCACCGAGTCGCCCATGCTCTCCGCGGCCGACGCCGCGAAGAACCAGCTCTGGTGGCAGGCTCCCGGCTCCTCCAACTCGATGATCGAGCAGGGGCTGCCGGTCGGAAACGGGCGCCTTGGGGCGCTCGCGAGCAACGATCCCTCCAGCGAACTTCTGATGATCAGTGACGCCACCCTGTGGACCGGTGGTCTCAACGACAAGCTGGAGAGCGACGGCCAGTTCCCCTACGGCCGCGCCGACTTCGGCTCCCTGACCCTGCTGGCCGAGCTCACCGTCGCCATCCCGGACCACGACCTGGGCAACGTCAACAACTACCGGCGCACCCTCGACCTGGCGCAGGGCCTGCTCAGCACCTCGTACGAGATCTCCGGCGTGACCTACGAGCGGCAGGTCTTCGCCAGCCGCCCGGACGATGTCATCGTCCTCTACTTCTCCCAGAAGGGCGGCGGCTCCTACACCGGTACCGTCGACCTCGCCGGCACCCACGGCGAGTCCACCACCGCCAACAGTGCGGGACGGTACGCCTCGTTCGGCGCCACCTTCGCCAACGGCCTGAAGTACGGCGCCGCCGTCACCGCCTACAGCGGCACCGGCCGGGTCCGCGTCGACGGTACGTCGCTCACCTTCAGCGGCTGCAAGGACCTCACCGTCGTGTTCAGCGGCGGCACCAACTACGCGCCCGACGCCGCCGCGAAGTACCGCGACCCGTCCGTGAATCCTCAGAGTCTGGCCAGGACCAAGGTCCTGAACGCGGCCGGCCACTCGGTGAGCAGCCTGCTGCACACCCATGTCGCCGACTTCCGCCCCCTGTTCGCCCAGCTTGACATCAGCCTGGGCACCTCGTCCGCCGCACAGCGCGAGCTCGACACCTGGGAGCGGGTGCAGGCGCGCCACCGCGACGGTGTTCCCGACCCGGAACTGGAGGCCGCCTACCTGCAGTTCAGCCGCTATCTGATGATCTCCGGATCACGGGGCAGCCTGCCGATGGGCCTCCAGGGCCCGTGGCTGGACGGCAACGACCCGGACTGGATGGGCGACTACCACACCGACATCAACATCCAGATGAACTACTGGATGGCCGACCGGGCGGGCCTCTCCGACTGTTTCGACGCCTACACGGACTACTGCCTCGCGCAGCTGCCCGACTGGACAGAGGTCACGCAGCGGCTGTTCAACGTCTCGACCAACAGGTTCCGCAACTCCAGTGGCAAGGTCGCCGGCTGGGCCGTGGCGTTTTCCACGAACCCCTACGGCGGAAGCGGCTGGTGGTGGCACCCGGCAGGCAACGCCTGGCTCGTCCAGAGCCTGTTCGAGCACTACGAGTACACCCAGGACAGCGCCTACCTCAAGAAGATCTACCCCCTGATCAAGGGAGCGGTGGAGTTCTGGGAGGCCCGCCTCATCACCACGACCGTCACCGACGCGTCGGGGGCCAAGCGCGAGGTCCTGATCGACGACAGCGACTGGTCGCCCGAGCACGGCCCGCAGGACGCCAAGGGCCTCACCTACGCCCAGGAACTGGTGTGGGGCCTCTTCGGGAACTTCCACACCGCTTCCGAACTGCTCGGCAAGGACGCCTCCTACCGGAAGACCATCGACGGTCTGCGTGAGCGCCTGTACCTGCCCGTGGTCAGCCCCACGAGCGGCTGGCTGGAGGAGTGGATGTCGCCCGACAACCTCGGCGAGACCACGCACCGGCACCTGTCCCCGCTCATCAACCTGTTCCCCGGCGACCGGATCCGCCCCGACGAGTCGACGCCCAAGGACATCCTGGACGGCGCGACGGCGCTCCTCACCGCGCGCGGCATGGTCAGCTTCGGCTGGGCCCAGGCCTGGCGTGCCCTGTGCTGGGCGAGGCTGAAGGACGCCGACAAGGCGTACCAGCTCGTCGGCAACAACCTGAAGCCGTCGGTCAACGGCAGCAACGGCAGCGCCATGAACCTCTTCGACATCTACGAGGTCGAGCAGGGTCGTGGCATCTTCCAGATCGAGTCGAACTTCGGTACCGGAGCCGCGATCATCGAGATGCTGCTCTACTCGCGCCCGGGACACGTCGAGCTGCTGCCCGCGCTGCCCGCCGCCTGGGCGGAAGCGGGCTCGGTGTCCGGCGTGGGCGTCCGCGGCGGCTTCGTGGCCGACCTGAGCTGGAAGAAGGGCAAGGTCACGCAGGTGAAGCTGAAGAGCGTGGGCGGCCGTGCCACGACGCTCGTCGCGGGCGGCGCCTCGCGGAAGATCAGCCTGAAGCCCGGTGAGTCCGTCACACTGCGGAACCTGGGATGAGGCCCGCCTCCTACCGGCGCCTGGTGGCGGGCGCCGTATCAGCCCTGGTCATAGCGGTCTGCGGACCCCTGACGTCCTCATCGGCGACACAGCAGCAGTCTTCGCCGCAGGCCCCGACGGTCGCCACGGCGGCCCCGGTCGCCGCGAAGGGCAAGCACTCCGTCGTCACCTGGGGCGCCAGCGCCGACCGGCAGAGCGAGGGACCCGCCGACCGCAGCTACCGGCTGATCGTGCGCACCAGCGTCGGCGGCTCGAACATGCGGATCCGGCTGTCCAACGCCTTCGGCGAGAACCCGGTGACCTTCACGACCGCTTACGCGGGACTGCAGAAGCAGGGCGCGGAGCTGGTCAGCGGCTCCAACCGGAAGCTCTCCTTCGGCGGGGCCGCGTCCGTCACCGTCCCGGCCGGTGAGACCGTGCTCAGCGATCCGCTGCCCGGGAAACTGGCCGCCCAGAGCAATCTGGTCATCAGCCTGTACGTGACGGGCGCCAAGGGACCGACGACCGGCCACGGCATGGCCATGCAGACCAACTACGCGACCGCGGGCAACCACGCCGCGGAGGAGGGCGCTGCCAGTTGGACCGATCCGATGGGGTCCTGGTACTGGCTGGACGCCGTCAACGTGGAGACCTCCACGTCCATCGGCTCCCTGGTGGCCCTCGGTGACTCCATCACCGACGGCTGGCAGTCCAGCACCGACCTGAACCGGCGCTGGCCTGACTACCTCTCCCGTCGTCTCCAGGAGGCGAACACCCCTGTCAAGGGCGTCGCCAACGAAGGGATCTCCGGGAACAAGGTGCTGGCGGACGGGGCCGGGCAGAGCGCGCTGAACCGTCTGCAGCGCGATGTGCTCTCCCAGCCCGGCGTGCGCACGGTCTTCCTGTTCGAGGGCGTCAATGACATCAAGGCGCACTCGGGAGTCACGGCCCAGGACATGATCGAGGGCTACCGGAAGATCATCGAGCAGGCCCACGCGGCCGGCAAGTGCGTCGTCGGCTCCACCATCGCTCCCTTCAAGGGCTGGTCCGAGTGGGACGCGGCGGCGGAGTCCGTACGCCTGGAGATCAACGAATTCGTGAGGAACAGCGGCGAGTTGGACGCTGTCACCGACTTCGACCAGATCCTGCGCAGCCCTTACGACCACGAAAGGATCTCGCCGTTCTTCGACAACGGCGATCACCTGCACCCCAATGACGTGGGGATGGGCGCGATGGCCGACGCGGTCGACATCGGGAGCCTGACCTCCTGCTGAGGCCAGGCTCCCGACAGGGGTGCGGTCAGGGGAAGTTGACCACCACCGAGGGAACGGTGGTGGTGCCCGAGGTCGGCGAGCCCGTGTCGTTGATGACGCGCTCGTACTGACCCTGACCGCCCAGCGAGACGACCATGATGTTGTGGAACTTCACGTTCGCATTGACCGGCGTCGCGAATCCGTGGTGCTGGAGGATCGCCGGATTGACGTTGTAGTAGCAGTAGCTGCCCAGGCCCCATGCCTCGTGCGTGGTCACGGAGTCGCCGACCTTGTAGGCCGCGTACCCCTTGATGGAGCCGTTCTGGATGGCGGCCTGGTTCGGCGCGTCGTACGCCTTCTCGTTCTGGAAGAAGATCGTGCGACCGCCCTGGCCGTACCACTGGACGTCGTACTTGTTGAAGTGCTCGACGAACAGCCCGGTGGCCAGCACGTTGTTGCCGTTGACGCGGAGGCCGTAGTCGGCCCGGTTGGTCTCCCAGCCGACTCCCGTGCCATGGTCGGCGCGCCAGATCCAGGTGTGGTCGATGATCGTGTTGCGGCTGTTGACGACGATGCTGGTGGTGGCCTTGCCGGCGCCCGCGCCGCCGATGCGGACGAAGACGTCCTGCACGGTGGTCGGGTTGACGGAGTGGTCCGCCGAAGCCCCGGTGGGCCCGACCTCCAGCAGAGTGGCGGAGTTGACGGTGCCCGCGTCGATGAGGAAGCCCGCCAGGCGGACGCCGTCGACGTCGGCCACCTTGAGCGCCGTGACGCCGTTGTCCGGGATCAGGGTGGCGTAACCGAGGCCGAGGACCACGGTGTTGGCGTTGTTGACCTGGATCGGCTGGTCGAGGTGGTAGATACCCGGCGTCAGCAGCAGGTGGAGGCCTTGCGTGAGTGCCTGGTTGAGGGTGGCGGCGGTGACACCGGGCTTGGCCACGTAGAACTGCGTCAGCGCCAGTGACGTACCGCGAGGCGTGCCGGCCCCCCAGGTGGTGCCGCGCGCGTTGACGCGCTTCTCCGGCAGGAAGACGCGGTACTCGGCGCCGTTGAGGTAGAGGAACGGCTTCTCGCGGGAGATCGGCGTGTAGGTGAGTGTGGTGTACGGCGGGTTCGGGAAGGTCTGCGCCGGGGCTCCGTCGACGCCCGAGAACACCATGTTCCAGACGGCGTTGAGCCAGCCGCCCACAAAGCTGTCGCGGGTGTACCACTGCTGCTGCGAGTACGGCCCGACCGTGCCGTCGATGCGGCTGTCGGCGATGTAGCCGCCGCTGGCCCAGCCGTAGCCGTTGGGGGAGAGGTTGAGGCCGCCCCTGACGTGCATCCGCCGGAAGGGCGCGGCCTGCGCGACGGCCCACCGGTTGGTGCCGTTGACGGGCGTGATCGCGAGGTTCTCCGCCGAACGCCAGAAGTTCTGCGTGGCGTTGCCGCCGAACCAGCCCGCGTCGACGGTGATGTCGCCGTTGATCGAGGTGTCGTCCGGGGACAGGCCGAGGCCTGAGATCGAGGTGTAGAAGCCGAGTTGGGCGTTGAGCCCGTTGTAGGTGCCCGGCTTGAACAGGAACTGGTAGCGACCCGTGCCGAACTGGGCCGTCTCCTGCTGCGCGAACACCTGGTCCAGTCTGGCCTGGATACCCGAGGTGGAGGGGTCGAAGACGATGACGTTGGGGCCGAGGTCGCCGCCGCCTGGCAGGGCCAGCGGCTTGACGGGCGCGGCGGATGCCGGCGTGGACAGGCCGAGAAGTGCGGGCGCGGCCGCCGCGGCGGCCATCGCTCCGAGAACGGACCGGCGAGCAGGCGTGGCGGGGACGGAGTCCGAGGAATCTGTGAAGTCAGAGGGCATGGGGGGCGACTCTCCTGGTTCAGGAAGTGAACGGGGGAAGGTGCGGGGAGCGCTCTCTTGCGGATGCATGCTTCATCCGTGTGAACCAGGCGTCAAGTGTTGTGACCGGGATCCCGAAGGTTGTTGCCGAGTGAACGGTCAAGTGGTCGGCGTTATGCTGGAGTTCGTGCACTTATGCGGCCGAACGGTCTCTCGCGCAGGAGCGTCGATCGCGTTCAAGAGGTGCGCGAACGGCGGCCTCTGCCGCGTGGAGTGCTCGCCTGCCTGCATCCTGGACCCCCTTCCCTGAGAGCGCTCTACGACAGCCACGACAAGCGGGCCCCTAAGGTGCGGGGACGGGCGGACAAACTCCCACGCTGGAGTTCGCCGCCCGGCTGTCGGCGGCTGTGGAGGGGCCGGCAGGCGATGTTCGTAGCCGAAAGAGAGGCGGATGTATGACGCACCCGATCACCGTGGGCGTGGACGGATCGGACGAGAGCCGGGCCGCCGTGACGTGGGCCGCCAGGGAAGCCGTCCGGCGCCGACTACCCCTGCGGGTGGTGTATGCCTGGCACGGGCAACCGCACGAACTGGTCGGCGGACCTGACCCTGAGGAACAGGCGCAGTGGGCGCAGGAACTGGCGGAGGAGGCCGCGCGCACGGTAGCCGAACGCCATGCCGACCTCGCCGTTTCGGCCGAGGTCCTGGTCGGCAACGTGGTCGACTCATTGGTCTCCGCGGCCTCGGGCGCCGAGACGCTGGTCCTGGGTTCGCGCGGGCACGGAGCGATCGTCGGCTTCCTGATCGGCTCCGTCGGACAGCAGGTGATCGCCGAGGCCGCCCGTCCCGTCGTGCTGGTGCGTGCTGATGACCGTGCCACGTCCGAGGCGGCCGGCCGCGAGATCGTCGTGGGACAGCAGGGCGGCCCGGACGACAGCGCCGCCGGCCTCCAATTCGCGTTCGAGACGGCGGCGGCCCGCCGCGCCGCCGTGCGCGTGGTCCGTGCGTGGAGCCTGCCGCTCCTGTTCGCCTACAGCCCCGGCTCCCTGAAGCTACTCGACGAGGCCGGCGGCCTGGAGCCGTTCGAGAAGAAGGCTCTCGCCGAGGCGGTGAAGCCGTGGAGCGAACGGTTTCCCGAGGTGCCTGTCACCGAGTACGTCGAGATGGGCAGCGCCGGGCAGGTGTTGCTCTCGTTGGCCGCGCGGGCCCAGCTGATGGTCGTCCAGCGCCGCGCCGAACGCTCGGCGGTGGGATCACGGATCGGGTCGGTGGCGCACGCGGTGATGCACCACGCGCCGTGCCCCGTGGCGGTCGTCCCGCACGCCTGAGGACCGGCGCGGAGCCGGATTCGGGGGGTGGCTCACAGGCCGCCGGCCTTGGGGTGCCTCATGCGCCGAGGGTGCCTCGCACGTTGAAGGCCGCTCACGCGTCGAGGCCGGCTCACGCGCCGAGGGTGTGTCATACGCCGAGGCCCGCTCACAGCCCGACCGCTCCGTCGATGCGTTCGCGGAGCAGGTCGGCGTGGCCGTTGTGGCGGGCGTACTCCTCGATCATATGGATCAGCACCCAGCGCACCGACACCGCCCCGAGCCAGGAGTCCTGGCCCTCGACGTCCAGATCGGGCGCCTCGGTGACGAAGCGTTCGGCGAACGCCACCTCGGCGCGCCAGGCCTCCCAGGCCGTGGCGGCGACCGCGGGGTCGGCCACCGCTCCGTCGAGTCCTCGTCGGGAGCGGCTTCGGTGGCGAACCGAGACGGCGCGTCCTGCCCGGCCAGCACGCTCCGGAACCAGCGGCGCTCTACATCGGCGAGGTGCCTGACCAGTCCGAGGAGCGAAAGCGTCGAGGGTTCCACGGACTGCCGGGACAACTCCGTACCCAGGCTCGCGCACTTGAGCTCCAGCGTCGCGCGCTGGGCCGCCGGCACGGAGACCAGCATGCCGCGCTCGTCCCCGGTCGTACGGGCGTTGAGACGGCGGCGCCCCTGGTCCGGCGCGGTGAACAAGTCGGCTCTTCGCTGCGGGCTGCTCATACACATGACTATTCGGCGCTGGGCACCACTCTGTCCGACAGTGTTCAAGTCCCGTACACGGCAGACATGTGGGGGCCGGGGAAAAGCAGTTTTGGCGTGAACTATTGACGACAACATGACAGTCCGGTTGACTCCCCGCCCAGCGCCGGAACCGGTTCCGGTACCGGTACCGGCCCTGGGCGCGAAGACGCGACCCCCGTGTTCCGGGAGGCAGTCATGGCTGTGACCATCGCCGACGTGGCCCACGCGGCGGGCGTGAGCAAGACGACCGTTTCCCGGGTGCTCAACACCCGGGGCGAGGTCGACGCGTCGACGGCCGCCCGGGTCCGTGAGGTCATCAACCGCATGGGCTATGTGCCCAGTTCGGGTGCGGTCGGCCTGGCCCGGGGCAGCAGCCGGACCGTGGGCATGCTGGTGCCCTCGCTGACCTGGCCGTGGATGGGCGAGGTGCTGCAGGGCGTCGTCGACACCGTGGAAGCCGCCGACTTCGGTCTGCTGCTGTTCACCTGCAACCGGGGCACGGAATCCGTCCGTCGCTTCACCAGTCAGGTGTCGGCGCGGGCCTTCGACGGGCTGCTCGTGGTGGAGCCGGAGAACACCCTCGACATGCTGACGGCACTGCACCGCGAGGGCCTGCCTGTTGTCCTCATCGACGACCGCGGACACCACCCCGAGTTCCCGTCCGTCACGGCCACCAACTTCGAGGGCGGGGCCTCGGCGGCCCGCCACCTCCTGGCCGGTGGCCGGCGCAAGCCACTGGTGCTCACCGGGCCCGCACGGTTCGGTTGCGTACGAGACCGGCTCGCCGGGTTCCGTGCCACCTTCGCCGAGCACGGCGTCGGGCTCGATCTGGTCGTCGAGGGCGACTTCACCGAGACCGACGGCCGCGAGGTCGTGCGCCGACTGCTCGCCGAGGGACGGGAGTTCGACGCCGTCTTCGCACACAACGACCTCGCGGCGGTGGGCGTCCTGGGCGCCCTGCGGGACGCCGGGATGAGGGTGCCGGACGACGTCTCGGTGATCGGCTTCGACGACATCCCGATGGCCCCGCACACCGAGCCCTCACTGAGCACGGTCCGCCAGCCCATGCGGGAGATGGGGGAGACGGCCGCACGCATGCTCCTCACCCGCCTGGCGGGTGCGGAACTGCCGACCGATCCCGTCGTCCTGCCGACGGAAATGATCACGCGCCGGTCGGCGCCGACGGCCTGAGTGCCGCCGAACACTCCACATACCCCACACACTGCCGGGCGGTGACGACGACCTGGCAGTACCAGAGCACGCCGACATCCGAGCTCCCCGGCCCGCAGGACGTCGGCCTCGGAGCGAACCGCCGCACACCCGCACGGAGCACTGGCACCCCCAACTCCTTAGGAGAGCCGCATGCCATCCCGTACTCCACCTCCACGCACGTTCATGACCGCGCTGGCCACCCTCTCCGCCCTGTCGCTGCTGGCGGCAGGACAGGCCTTCGCCGGCCCGGCGGCCGAATCCGTCGCGGCCTGGGACGCCGACCAGGCCGCTGCCGCCTACGCCGTGAACCCCGCCGCGGTCACCGCCTCGGGAAGCGAGAACGCCGGCACCGCCCCGGGCCTTGCCTTCGACAACAACGCCGCCACCCGCTGGTCCAGCCAGTTCGCGAACGACGCGTGGATCCGCGTCGACCTCGGCTCCAGCCTCCGCATCGACCGGGTCGTCCTGGACTGGGAGGCGGCCTACGGCAAGAGATACGTCCTGGAGGTGTCCAAGAACGGCACCGACTGGACGCCCTTCTACACCGAGACCGCCGGCACCGGAGGATCGGTCACCGCGCACACGTACCCGCAGGAGGTCACGGGCCGCTATGTGCGGCTGCGCGGAGTCGAACGCGCCACGCCGTACGGCTACTCACTGTTCGCGTTCAAGATCTACGGTGGCGAACCGGCCCCTGCCTCGACGACCCGTACGAACCTCGCCCTCAACCACCCCGCCTACTCCAACCTCTACCAGCACGCGGGCAATTCACCCGCCTTCGTCACCGACGGCGGCTGGCCCGCCGACCTCAAGGCCGACCAGACCCGCTGGTCCAGCGACTGGAACGCCAACCGCTGGGTCTCCGTCGACCTGGGCGCCACCTCGACCATCAACTCCGTCGACCTGTACTGGGAGGCGGCCTTCGCGGTCGACTACCAACTCCAGGTCTCCGACGACAACCTGAACTGGCGCACCGTCTACCAGCCGTCCGCCGCGGAGGTCGCCGCCCGCCGCGCCGACGTGAAGGCCCCGGCGGACGCGGTGGGCCGCCGCGACACGGTCACGCTGGCGACGCCCACGACGGGACGGTATGTGCGGATGCTCGGCAAGGAGCGCCGCTCCTTCTACAACCCGGCGCCCGCGACCGCCCAGTTCGGCTACTCGCTCTACGAGTTCCAGGTCTGGGGCACCGGTGGCAGCGCCGCGGCCGCGTACCCCGCCCTGCCCGGTGAGCAGTCGGGGACGTACCAGACGACGTTCTTCGACGACTTCACGGGGGCGAGCCTGGATCGCTCCAAGTGGCGGGTCGTGCGCACCGGTTACGAGATGGGACCGGTCAACGGGGAGTCCCAGGCGTACGTCGACTCCACCAACAACATCGTCACCCAGAACGGCAGCCTCCTGCTGAAGTCCAGGTACTGCAACGACTGCACCTCGACACCGGCCGGAACCTACGACTTCACCTCAGGCCGCATCGACACCAACACCAAGTTCGACTTCACCTACGGGAAGGTCAGCGCCCGTATCAAACTGCCGGTGGGCGACGGCTTCTGGCCCGCCTTCTGGCTGCTCGGCAGCAACGTCGACGATCCGAACGTCTCGTGGCCCGCGTCCGGCGAGACCGACATCATGGAGAACGTCGGCTACGCGGACTGGACCAGCACCGCCCTGCACGGCCCGGGCTACTCGGCCGACGGGAACATCGGCGCCCGCCAGATCTTCCCGGCCGCAGGCCGCGTCGACGCGTGGCACAACTACGCGGTGGAGTGGACACCGACGGGCATGCGCTTCTACGTCGACGACGTGCTCGTCCAGGAGACGACGCGCAACAAGCTGGAGTCGACGCGAGGCCAGTGGGTCTTCAACCACAACCAGTACGTCATCCTCAACCTCGCCCTGGGCGGCGCCTACCCGGCGGGCTGGAACCAGGTCACCACGCCCTACTGGGGTCTGCCGCAGTCGAGCGTGGACAAGGTCGCGGCCGGGGGAGTGCAGGCCGAGATCGACTGGGTGCGCGTCGAGCAGAAGAGGTGACCGGACCGCCGCGAGGCCCTGAAGACGGGTGTGCGCAGGGGCTCTTGACGAAAACTTGGTCCAGTCCTACCTTCCAGTCAACCGTTCAAAGACTGGGCTGAAGTTCACCCACGTGAACGTCAGTACCCCCCACTCAAGGGAGCTCGGATGCTCACACGTCTTCGAACACTCGGTGTGGCCGGCGCGGTGTGCGCCTCGTCGTTACTGGCCGCGCCGTCGGCCTTCGCCGAAGTGGAACCCGGCGGCTGGACATCTGTCTCGCCCACGTACACGGTGCAGGAGCGGGGCTGCGGAACGGTCTCCGGCCTGACGTTCACGCTCACCTGCTCCACCGCGAGCGGGGACCAGCGGGCCGAGCGGCGGTACGCCACGTACACCGGCGGTACGCGGCAATTCGAGGGCTATTTCAGGATCTCCAGCCTCAGCGGTACCCGGATCAGCCTCAAGCAGACGTTCAACGAGTCGGCGGCGGGCCCTTACTTCATGCTCGCGGTCGAACGCGGTGGAAGGCTCTACGCGGTCCACGGCGGCGCCACGCTCTCCAACGCGGGCACCGTCGGCGCCACGGTCCGTGTCAACACGGTCCACCAGGTGGGCACTTCGCACCGCACCTACATCAACGGCTCGCTCCAGCACACCTACGCCAGTCCGTCCGGAAGCTTCTACGACAAGTTCGGTGCCTACCGCACCGACAGCGGCACCGGACCGGCGACCGTCGTCTGGAGCAACATCAAGTTCTGGCAGAAGTAGCAAGCACCGCATGCGGACATCCCTGCGCATCGCAGCGCCGACAGTGCTCCTGCTGGCACTGTCGGCCTGCTCCGCGCCGCAGACGACCGACGAGGCCGGTCGCGACGCCGCCGTCGCCGCCGCAGCGGGCTCCGCGCTGCGCGCCTCCCTCACCTCTCCCACGGACATCGATCTGAGCTGGCAGAAGGACAGCTCAGGAGCATCCGGCCACGCACTGGAGTTTGCGACCGAGGAGTCGGGCCCCTACACCGTCCTCCAGTACCTCCCGCCGGGCGTGACGGCCTACCGGCATCCCGATCTGATGCCGAACACGACCTTCTTCTACCGGCTTCGCGCCTTTCACGGCCCGGCCTCGGCCCCGCTGAGCGTCTCCCTCCCGCCCGGGGAACTGACACAAGCGGACGAGGACTCGGGCCACGACTGGCTCCCCGCCCGCAAGGACCCGGCACGCGTCGTCCCGGGGCTGCCCCTCAAGGTCTCCGGTGCGGGCGCACCCACCGGATTCAAGGCCGTGGTCAAGCATGCGAACGGCATCCAGTTCACGTGGACGGACCACGCATCCGACGAAGCAGGCTTCCTCCTGGAGGCTCGTACGCCGGAAAGCACCGAGTACGAGCCTCTCGTGGTCCTCGATCCCGACATCAACTCCACCGGACTGATCACCCTGCCCACGGAGAAGCAGGCTTCCTACCGAGTCCGGGCCTTCATCTACGGCGAAGTGTCGAACGTGATCCACCTGACCACCGGCGAGTGACTCCTACGCGCTGTCGGCCCTCGACATACGCAGGGCGAGATCCTGGAGCAGGTCGGCCGTCTTGACGTCGGTACGTCCGGAGTCATGGAGGTCGGCGAGTTCGGAGAAGAGGAAGGCGAAGGCGCCCACCAGAGAGATGGTGGCGGGCAGGTAGGCGTCCGCGACGGCCTGGCCCGCCTCGGCGGGTCCGGCGTCGGAGGGCACTTCGACCCGGGGGAAAACCTCCGTCACGAGCGCGCCGAGCTGCGTCTCGGCCGACTCGACCTCGGTGTCGTCGGCGTCGTCGTCATCGGACTGGGCAATCCTGCGGACCATGGCGTTGGTCTCGGTGAGGACGCCGATGGCTCGCAGGATGATCTCCGTCTGTTCCATGCGGTGAGCCTAGACGGGCGATACCCGGCTGTGGGTTCGGTGTTCGGGTCGTGATGGTAGACAGTGGGAGTGAACAACCTTTCGCGCTCCCGCCAGGCCTCCGCCCGATGACCGCCGGCATCGACACCCCGGACCGCCGAGGCCGCACCGGGCTCGACCAGGTCGGCCGCGACCTCACCGGCAACCCCCGGATCAAGATCCGGGAGGTGACACTCCTGTCCAGCCACTGGTACGTGCAGCGCACCACGACCTTCGACTTCCAGCACGCGGACGGCACCTGGAGCACCCAGGAGCGCGAGACGCACGACCGCGGCAACGGAGCCACCCTCCTGCTGTACGACACCGAGCGCGAAACCGTGCTGCTGACAAGGCAGTTCCGCTACCCCGTGTACGTCAACGGACACCCCGACGGGATGCTGGTCGAGACACCGGGCGGCCTGCTCGACGAGGACGACGAGCACCCCGAGGTCGCCGTACGCCGCGAGGTCATCGAGGAGACCGGGCACACCGTCGGCGACGTCCACCACGTCTTCGACGTCTATATGAGCCCGGGGTCGGTCACCGAACGGGTCAGTTTCTACGCCGCCTCCTACGGCCCCTCGACCCGTACCCACGAAGGCGGCGGGCTGGACGAGGAGGGCGAGGACATCGAGATCGTCGAACTGACCTTCCGTCGGGCCCTGGAGATGATCCGCACCGGCGAGATCGCCGACGCGAAGACGATCATGCTGTTGCAGTGGGCGGCCCTGGAGGGCCCGTTCAAGGGTTCCGCGCGGTGACAGGTGCTCCCCGACCCGACCCGACCTGGGATTCCGGATGTTGGATGCCTTGACGTGAAGTGACCTTCAAGTCCCGGACTCCCGTTCGGGCCCGCGTACTTCGGGCCCGAACGGGAGGGGTTGGACGCCGCCCACTGACGGGCGGGACTCGACTCGCCACTGACCGGCGGTACCTGGCCTATGTGCCCTCTTCGCTCGGGGACCGGCGTGTGGTGAGGAGAAGGGCGATGTCGTCGGGGCGCTCGGTGGCCTGCCGGGCCTCCGCGGTGAGCAGGTCGGCCGCGGCGGAAACGGAGGGGCCGCCCGCCCGTCCGCGCCGCACGGCCGCTCGGGCCAGGTTCGCGCGGAGGGTCTCGACGCCCTCGTCTATGTCGGTGCCGGGCCGCTCGACCAGACCGTCCGTGTAGAGGGCCAGGATGGCACCGGGCTCCAGCAGCAGCTCGGTCACCGGGTACTGGGCCTGCGGGTCCACCCCGAGCACCACCCCGCCGGGCAGGTCGAGGATCTCCGTACGGCCGTCGGGGTGGCGCAGCAGGGGCTGCGGATGCCCGGCCCGGGCGGCCCGCGCGATACCGGTGACCGGATCCAGGCGTACGTAGCAGCAGCTGGCGAACTGGCCGGGGTCGAGGTCGATGAGCAGCCGGTTGGTGCCGCTCATCACCTCGTCCGGAGAGCGGTCGCTGAGCGCGAACGCCCTCACCGCACTGCGCAGTTGGCCCATGGTGGCCGCGGCCTGGACACCGTGCCCCTGGACGTCGCCGATGACCAGGGCCAGCCCGTCGCCCGCCTCCACGACGTCATACCAGTCGCCGCCCACGTCCATGCCCAGGGTGCCGGGCAGATACCGCCCGGCGGTGGTCACCAGGGGGTGCGCGGAGAGGCGGTGCGGGAGCAGGGCCTCCTGGAGACCGCGGGCGAGAGCGGCCTCGTTGTCGTAGCGCCGGGCTCGCTCCATGGCCTGGGCGATCAGCCCGGCGAGCGCCGTCAGAACCGTACGCTCCTCGGTGCTGAAGGCGCGGGAACGGTCGAAGCCGAGGATGCAGGAGCCGACCGGCCGCCCTGAGGCGATCAGCGGCAGGAAGGCCCGGGATCCCTCCTCGGCGTCCAGCGCGATGCCGGGATAGGCCGCGGCGAGCTGGTGCATCGACTCGTAGAAGAGTGGCCGACCACTGGTGAGCGTTTCGACCCCCGGCAGCCGGGTGTCCAGACCCACGCCGTCGAAGGGGGCGAGGAACCCCTCGGGGAAGCCGGTCTCCCAGGCCAGGTACAGGCGCCGGTCCTGGAGCAGATAGATGGCGAGCCGGCGGCCGCCGAACGCGGGCAGCAGCTCCCGCATCACCACCTCGGACACCTGGCGTGCCGTCACCGCCTCGGTCAGCGCGATGGCGAGGACGATGGGCCGGTACAGCGACGCAGTCGTGGCGGCGCCGTCCGTCGGTTCGTCGACCTCGGCCCCCCATCGGCCCGTCGCCTCGAACGGGTCGCCCCCGGCGGCGTCCGCCACCCGCCCCATGGGCACGAGCTTGCACGTCAGGCTGTCCGGCCCGGCGTAGATGGACATCGTGAGCCACTCACCGCCGTGCCGTCCGGGTGTCTGCCCATGACCGTTTCCGTGCGGGCGTCTGACCTGGAAGTGCACGGGATCCGGTGACAGCAGGGCGCCGCGCACATGATCCTCGTACGAGGGCCGGTTCAGCCAGGGCACGGCCTCCCAGAGCGGCCTCCCCAGCAGCTCCGTGCGAGGCCGGCCGAGCAGTTCGGCGGCGCGCGGGTTGCTGTAGGTGATCAGCCCGAGCCGGTCGAGTGCGAAGACGCCCTCCGGCAGGAGATCCGCCGCCCCGTCCGCGGCCAGGCCCGGGCCCGGATCGATGACCGCGCCGCTCACCCGGTACGGCGGTCCGGGCGCCGTGGCCGAGGTGCCCAGAGCCAGCAGACGCAGTTCGGCGTCCGCGGTGCGCACCGGCACCGGCTGAGCGGGCGGGCGGCCGGCGGCCGTCTCCCGCAGGGCGGTCAGCAGCAGGCGCGGATCCTCGTGGGACAGGGCGTCGGCCAGCGACTCCGTCGTGCCGTCGAAGCCGTCGGGTGTGGTGCCGAGCAGTGCGTCGTCCGCGGTGACCGTGCCGTCCTGCGGATCCCAGGTGAACCCTCCGACACAGCGTGCGGAAGGACCGTCGGAGGGCGCCTGCACACACAGCGGCTCGTCGTCCCAGAGGACGAGCTCGGGGCCGTCCTTGTCCAGTGCAGCCAGAGCGGCACCCAGCTCCTCCGCCACCGCCGTCATCCGGTCACGGTCGGGCAGCACCTCGGTGGCGTCCGAGGCCGACGGACGCAGGACCGTCAGAACCCCGAAGGACGTCGACGCGCCCACGACGGGGACGTACAGGGAACCGAACGAGAACGGCAGCCCGGCCGCCAGCTGGGGGTAGCGCCGCATGGTCTCCGTGGCATCGTTGAGCAGTACCTCCTCACCGAGCCGATGGACGTCGGCGACCGGGAACGGCAGATCCACGTGCATCCGCCACCAGGGGCGGAACAGCTGACCCGGCAGACCCGCGAGGACGGCCATCCGCAGCAGTCCCGGGGTGCTCGAGCGCAGGTAGATGCCGCCCGCGAAGCCGCGGGCCGCCCGGACGGCGTCCGCCACGGCACCGGTGAGCAAGGTGGGCAGGCTTTCCAGCGCCCGGACCTCTTGCTCGGCGCTCCCAGTCATCGGTCTGCCCTCGTCCGCCCGCCGCCAGGGAGTATCACAGCAAGAATGCGCCTGCCAGGCCCCTGACCGCACCTCGACGCCCACCGGAGCACGGTCGCGCCGGTCGCCTCCGGCCGTCGCGATCTGCTGTGCCCAGCGCGAAGATACCCGGTTCACAGGAATTGAGGAGCTGCTCGGCAGTGAGTGATTCATGAATCCGGCCCGGCGGAGAGCGTCTCGGGGTGAGTGTCTCGGCGGTGACGGCCGCCACGGCCTCGGCCACTGCGGCGAGCGTGGGAAAGCCGAACTTCCCACTGCTGCCGGAACAGCGGAACGTCGACCCCGGTCCGGCGCGCTGCTGATCGCGGGAGCCTGACCGTCGTACGCCTGGAAGGGGCACACGTGTATGAACCCCGCCGACGCACATGGATCCCACTCGGTCATAGTGATCCCTGAAGACAAAAGATGTAGCGAGCAACCAGGACGAGTGTGGACACGAGCAAGAGCGGCACGGACAGCGATCCCGCGACGGACGACGAGCCACTGGTACCGGTGCCGGCGAGCAGGCCCGGATGGCGTCGCTGGGCGATGGACACGACGCCGTTGCGGCGCCCGGCGTTCCGCCGGCTGTGGTCCTCGACCATCGTCACGTCCGTCGGCAGTCAGCTCACCGCGGTCGCCGTGCCCAAGCAGATCTACGACATCACCGGCTCCTCGGCATGGGTCGGCTACGCCAGCATCGCCGGCCTGCTGCCCCTCGTGGTCTTCGCCCTGTGGGGCGGCGCGATCGCCGACAGCATGGACCGGCGCAAGCTGCTCCTGATCACCAACACCGGCATGGCCGTCACGGCGGTGCTCTTCTGGATACAGGCCGCCGCCGGACTCGACTCGGTTCTCGTCCTGATGGTGCTGCTCGCCCTCCAGCAGGCGTTCTTCGGCCTGAACTCCCCGGCCCGCCAAGCCTCCATCGCCCGCCTTGTCCCCAAGGACGAACTGCCCGCGGCGAACGCGCTCGGCTCGACCGTCATGCAGACCGGCCTGGTCGCCGGACCGCTGCTCGCCGGCGCACTCATCCCCGTCATCGGCCTGGGGGAGCTCTATCTGATCGACGCCGTGGCCCTGTGCGTCACCGTGTGGGCGGTCCTGCGGCTTCCCGCGCTGCCGCCGCTGACGGAGGCGGCGTCCAAGCGGGCCGGATGGCACGAGGTCGCCGCCGGATTCCGCTACATCGCCCTGCACAAGGTGCTGCTGCTGTCCTTCCTCGCCGACATCATCGCCATGGTCTTCGGCATGCCCCGCGCCCTGTTCCCGCAACTGGCCGCCCAGACGTACGCGCCCTACGGCGAAGGGCTCGCGCTCGGTCTCCTCTTCGCGGCGATCCCCATCGGCGCGGTACTCGGCGGCCTGGCGTCGGGCACGTTCTCCCGGCTCCGCAGGCACGGCCTCATGGTCATCGTCGCGGTGGTGGCCTGGGGAGCCGCCATCACCGGATTCGGGCTGAGCACCAGCCTGTGGGTGGCGGTGGCCTTCCTCGCCGCGGCCGGAGTCGCCGACATGGTCTCCATGGTCTTCCGCGGCGCGATCCTGCTCTCCGCCGCCACGGACGAGATGCGCGGCCGCATGCAGGGCGTGTTCACGGTCGTGGTCGCGGGCGGCCCGCGTCTCGCGGACGTCCTGCACGGAACCGCCGGCTCGGTTTTCGGGGCCCGCGGCGCGGTCGTGGGCGGCGGCGTGCTGGTGATTGCCGCCACGCTGGTCCTGGCCACCGCCACACCGGCTCTGAGGCGTTACACGATCTGACGGGCGGAGCCGCCCCTGTCGGTCATAGAGTGACCCGCATGGGGGAAACACGACCTACCTCGGAATTCCACGCGGGGAACATCACCGCCGAGAGCGTTGCCCGGCTGGTGGCTGCTCTGGACGCCCAGGACACCAACGACGGCGTACGACGGCTGCGCGCATGGGCGCACACGGCGGTCGCCGCTCGCCCCGGAGAACGGGCGATCGACATCGGCTCGGGCACCGGATCACAGACCCAGGCGCTGGCGGCCGCCGTCGCGCCGCACGGTGAGGTCCTCGGCATCGAGCCGAACAACGGTCTGCGCATGGTGGCCGAGCAGCGCGCGGTGGCCGCCGGCAGCCAGGCCCGCTTCGTGGACGGCGACGCGCTCGTTCTGCACCTGCCCGACGCCTCGGTCGACATCGTGTGGTGCGAGCGGGTGCTCCAGCACCTCCTGGAGCCGGAGAAGGCCGTCGCCGAGATCGCCCGGGTGCTGCGCCCCGGCGGCCGCGTCGCCCTCCTCGACACCGACTGGGCGACCACGATCCTGCACCCCGGCGACCCCGAGACCGTGGCGGCGATCACCTCCGGCGCGCTGTCCGCGGCGGCCGACCCCTACTCCGGGCGCAAAGTGGTGGGCCGGCTGACGGCCGCCGGTCTGGTGATCGACGACCGCGGATCGCAGGCGCTTCTCCAGGACCACACCACGGTGGCCTGGCCGCTGATCCGCATGCTGGGCGAGTCCGCCGTACGCCGTGAACTGATCACAGAGGAACAGCGCGACCGCCTGTACGCCGACATCACCGAGGCCGCCGAGCAGGGGGCGCTGCACATGTCGGTGACGATGTTCGGAGCGGTCGCGCACCGCCCGTAGGAGAACCCGCGGACGAGACAGTGCATTGGGCGAATAAGAGCGTTCGACGGAATATAACTATTCGGCCGTCGCCGAACGGAGTACTCAGCGGGTTTTTCCCCGGTATTGCGGGTACTCGAGCAAAATGAACACGGCGAGCTATGAAGTAATCGCAGCGAGCGGGGCACTGAAAGCGGGCGCTGCGTTCATCGGGGGTCTCATCATCGTGGCCGGCCTCATCTGGGCTGTCCGGATGGGCATCAGGGTGCGGGGCCAGGAGTCGCGGCCGCCCACCGCTGAAGAACAGCCCACCCTTCCCGCTTCCGGGGCGATCCACGAACTCCGGGAGAGGCGGGAACCGGACGAGGTACCGCGCGCCGCGGACGAGAGCGAGCGGCTGAAGCCGACCCAGATGCACGCTTCGGGAAGCAGGCACGCCGACGACCAGAGCCGACGGCGCTGGGGCAGCGGCTCCGGCAGCGACAGTGGCGGGAGCGGCTCGGGTACGACGTAACCGGCGCCCGGCGCATTCCCCCACGCGGCGCGAGATCGCCTCGGCGCCGCTTTTCGCGTGTCCTAGAGGAAGTCGGCTGCTGAGTCCTCGGGAGTCAGGTCGGGGCGAAGCCGGAGCCACGACGGCTGCCGCAACAGCCCGGCTCTCGTACGAGTGCTGTAGCGGACCTCGCCGACGAGCCGCGGCGTGACCCAGTGCGCCGCGGCCACCGGCGGGACTTCGTCGAAGGGGCAGCTGTCGGTCTCGGCGGCCCGGAACAGCTCGGCGAGTTCCGACCGCTCGGCCTCGCTCCAGCCGGTGCCCACACTCCCGGCGTAGCGCAGCCGCCCCGCATCACGCTGGCCCACGAGCACGGCGCCCGGCAGCCCCGAGAGCCGTCCCCTCCCCGGGATCCAGCCGCCGACGATGACGTCCACGGCCCGTGCGTTGCGGATCTTGATCCAGGCGCGCGAGCGCACCCCGGGCTCGTACACGGAGTCCAACCGCTTGCACACCAGCCCCTCCAGGCCACCCTCGCGCGTCGCCCGCAACGCCAGCTCCCCATGGCCGACGAGCGCGGAAGGCGTCGACCAGAACGGCCCGCCGAGGGCGAGCCCCTCCAGTTCCTGCCGCCGCCGGACGTAGGGGAGTGAGGTCACGTCGCCCCGTAGATACATGACGTCGAACAGGACGAGCTGCGCGGGCGTCCGCGCCGCACGACGGGCGGCCTTGGCCGGCGACCGGGCCAGCCCCATGCGGGACTGCAGGAGCTGGAAGTCACCACGCCCCTGCTCGTCCAGGACCAGGACCTCACCGTCCAGAATCGCGGGGACAGGGCCGAGGACGCCGCCCAGCGCACCGAATTCCGGGTACGCGGCCGTGATGTCCTCCCCCGACCGCGCGCGCAGGATCACGCCGCCGTCCCCGGGCAGGTAGATCACCGCACGCTGGCCGTCGTGCTTGGTCTCGTACGCCCATCGGGCGTCCTGCCCGGCGGGCGGCAGGCCGCCGGGTGTGGCGAGCATGGGAGCGATTCGCGGCAGTCTCACAGGTGTGTTGTCGACAGGCTCCCCGTCGCCCACGCACCCTGGCCCGCCCTTTCGCCTGAACGGCGTCGCCCCCTTGAACCCGGGACACGGACACCTGACCGTCCTCGGCCCCACAGCCGCCGCCGCGCAAGGGAGGTTGTGGCCTGGGCGGAGGAGGAACGAACAGGCCCCGCTCGCCCTGCTACTCGGGCGCCACCCGGACGACTGACGTGCCCGCTCCCGGGGCCGCCAGCTCGGTGATCATCCGGGGTACTTCGTTGAATCCGTACCCCGTGCCCACCGGCGTGGTGATCGCACCCTGTTTCGCGAGGTTCGCCAGGCGGTCCCACACGGCGATCTCCGTGGCCGGGTCGGCATGGGGCGTGGCGAGCACAGCGACCGCCGTGTAGTTCCGCAGCAGTATGCCCATCGAGTCGAGAGGAACGTACGCGCCGCTCGCAATGCCGATCATGGCGATACGACCGTTGCGCGCGATGCTTTTCAACGCCGTGGCCGCTGTGTCTCCGCCCACCGGTTCGTAGATCAGGTCCACGCCACGCCCGCCCGTGATCTCATCGATCCGCGTCGTCAAATCGTCCGTGCGGTAGTGCACGACGTGATCCGCCCCGTACCGAGTGCGGGAACTCCAGCTTCTCCTGACTTCCCGCGAACGCGATCACCGTGGCTCCGTCCGCCCTGCCGAGCTGCAGGGCGGTGGCACCGCTGCTGCCCGCGGCGCCCAGAACAAGCAGGGTCTGTCCGGCCTCCAGCGGGGCGCGCTCAACGAGCCCCGCGTACGCCGTGCGGAACCCGATGGGAAAGCCGCCGGCCTCTTCATCCGTCATGTCGGCCGGAATGCGGGTGGCCGACCCCTCACGTACATACGCGTAGTCCGCGTACCCGCCCCACCCCTTCAGGAATGGGGTGATGGCCGCCACCTGGTCGCCGACGGCGAACCGAGCGCCCGGCGGCACAGCGACGACCTCCCCCGCCGCTTCCTCCCCCCAGGCCGAAGGGAGGCGCCGAGCAGCGGGAAATGGCCTGCCGTCATCAACACGTCGGGGAACCCGGCACCCGCGGTCCGTACCCGGATCAGTACCTGCCCGGACGCCGGCTCACCCCAGGTCATCTCTTGGAGCTCGCCCGCTTCCTTCGGCTCGCCGAACCTCAGCACACGCCGCGCACGACCAGAGATCATCTGGGACCTCGCGATTCAGTTGGTGACGATCTTCCGGACGAGATACTGCACGACGAGTTTCACCACCGGTTGGAACTCATGTGCCCAGCGCCCGGGCCATCAGGGTCTGGAGATGCAGCCCGCGGTGGACATCGAGCTCACCGGGCTTTCCCGTACGCACGTTGGTGGCGAACTCCCGGCGCAGCACGGGCCAGCTCTCCTCGTGGTCGAGCGTGGCGCCGTCGTACACGAGCTCCGGCTGTGGCCCGAACAACTCGATCCGTGTGATGCCCTGCTCGACGTTGACCGACCCCGACAGCGACGCCTGGCTCACCGCTCCGCTCGCGTGCTCGCAGGTGAGCTCGATCCAACGGCGTGGGTCTCCGGTGCCGCGCACCCGCACGATGGGCCCCATGGCCGCGTCCAGCAGATCGAGAACGTGTGGTCCGAGGTCCAGCAGCGCGCCGTGTTCCAGACGCCAAGGGGTGGCGAACTCGCCGCCCAGGAAGGCGCCGGTCACCATGCAGGCGCGGGCTCCCACGGCGTCGACGCTCTGGGCGGCAGCCAGGAACCGCCGGGTGGCCGGGTTGTAACGGCTCGTCAGGACGAGCTGGGAGACGACACCTGCCGCGTCGACGGCATCGACGAGTCGCTGCGCCGACGGAAGGTCCAGCGCGAGCGGCTTCTCCAGAAGCAGCGCCTTGCCCGCCTCCGCGGCACGGCAGGCGAGCTCCGCCTGAACGGAGGGCGGAACCGCGAAGGCGACCGCCTCACAGGTGTCGAGCAGATCCTCGAAGCGCTCGGCGACCTCGGCTCCGTAGGGTGCGGCGGTCTCACGGGCCGCCTCGCTGCGGCGAGCCCACACCGCGGTCAGCTGTGTCTCGGGCCCGGCGGCAAGCACCCGTGCATGCACGGCACGCGCCCACGGCCCGGCGCCGACGAGCCCGACCTTGACGGGTGGATGAGTCCAGGGAAGCGAGGCGCCGGTCACGAGAAGTCTCCTTTGCGGTGTGGGCGCACCAACTTCATCACGTTGGCTGCGGCTTCGACCAGGAGGGTGTCGGTGGGTGGACCGCGGCCGGCCCGTGGCCCGGCAAGGAGCCGGACGCCCGGCGTTTCACCGAAACTCCGCGCGCTTCCTCTACAAATACGAGGGTGCGTACAAGTACGAGGACGCGGTCCCTTTGCCGACCGAATTCCGGGGCCGCCGGTGCTTCGCCGTCGCGTTCACGTGTACTCCGACTCCAGAACTGTCGTTCTGGCCGCCAAAACCGGCGTCGCGTGCTCGTACCGCCGCCGTGGCCGCCCGCCCAGCCACCGCCGACCCACGAACACGTTGGACGTACGGCGAAGGGAACGAATACTTTCCAGGCATGGTCGATATCCCACGTCGGCGTTTGATCATGCTCGATGTGCCGGCCGCACTCGGACTCGCACTGCTCCCGCAGTTGGCGCCGCTACGGCCGTACATCAGCGGCGAGGTGAACAACACCACCGTCTGGCTGCTGGCGTTGAGCACCGCGCTGCCGCTCGTCGTCCGGCGGCTCTGGCCGGTGCCGCACGCATGGGAGCACTCGCCCTGCGTGACACTCCTGGGAGACGCCGCCCACCTCATGCCGCCGCTCGGCGTCGGTGTCAACCTCGCCATGCTTGATGCCGTCGAACTCGCGCTCGCACTCGTCCACTCCGCCACCATCGACGAAGCTGTACACACCTACGAGAAGTCGATGCTCCAGCGCTCGGCCGAAATGGCCCAGATGCTCGAAGGTGGCGCTGAACAAGCTCTGTCCTAGCCGTTGTCAGGCGGGTCGCAGCCACACCGTCGCCAGGGGCGGCAGGGTGAGTTGGATGCTGGCGG
>NZ_JBHXMF010000039.1:61573-90932 GCF_042721055.1 Streptomyces sp. NPDC058470 | reverse complement strand
GATCCCCGCAACTCCCTGAACTCCAGGGTGTTGCGGGGATCAATAGAACCCGCCACGAACACGGGGGCATCGTCGTCTGAACAGCGATCAGCCGGTGTTGCGCAGCCCCGCCGCCACACCGTTGACGGTCAGGAGGAGCGCTCGCGACAGCAGCGGATCCGTTGTGGAGCCGGCCGCCGCCTCGTCTCGCTGGCGCTTGAGCAGGGCGACCTGGAGGTAGGAGATCGGGTCCAGGTAGGCGTCGCGGATGGAGAAGGTCTGCTGGAGGACAGGGTTGGTGTCCAGCAGCTTTTCGCCGCCCGTGATCCGCAGCACCTCGCGGACGGTGAGCTCGTGCTCGGCGCGGATGCCGTCGAAGACGTGCTTGAGGTCGTCCGGCACCAGGGTGTCCACGTAGTGCGTGGCGATCCGCAGGTCGGTCTTCGCGAGGGTCATCTCGACGTTGGAGACGAAGTTGCGGAAGAAGTGCCACTGCTCGTGCATCTCGTCGAGCACGGTGTCGAGGCCCGCTTCGCGCAGCGCCTTCAGTCCGGAGCCGACGCCGAACCAGCCCGGCACGATCTGCCGTGACTGGGTCCAGCCGAACACCCACGGGATGGCGCGCAGCCCGTCCAGGCCGGCGCCGGAGTCGGGGCGGCGCGAGGGCCGCGAGCCGAGGTGGAGGTCGGCGAGCTGGTCCACGGGGGTGGCGGCGAAGAAGTACGCGGGCAGGTCGGGGTCCTCGACGAGCTTGCGGTACCTGGTGTGCGCCGCGTCGGAGACGACGTCCATCGCCGCGTCCCAGCGGGCGAGTGCCTCGTCGGACTGGCGGGGTGAGGTGTGCAGTGCGGATGCCTGGAGGGTGGCCGCGACGGTCAGTTCCAGGTTCTCGCGGGCCAGTGAGGGCACCAGGTACTTGTCGGAGATGACCTCGCCCTGTTCGGTCACCTTGATCTCGCCCTCCAGGGTGCCCCAGGGCTGCGCGAGGATCGCGTCGTGCGAGGGGCCGCCGCCGCGGCCGACGGTGCCGCCGCGGCCGTGGAACAGCCTGAGCCGCACCCCGTACCGGTGGGCCACGTCACGCAGCCGGCGCTGGGCGCGGTGGATCTCCCACTGGCTGGTGGTGATGCCGCCGAACTTGGAGGAGTCGGAGTAGCCGAGCATGACCTCCTGGACGTCTCCGCGCAGCGCGACGAGGCGCCGGTAGGAGGGGTCGGACAGCATGTCCTCCAGGATGGTGTCGGCGGCCTTGAGTTCGTCCGTCGTCTCCAGGAGGGGCACGATGCCGATCTTCGCCCAGTTGCCGTGCAGGTCGAGGAGCCCGGCCTCACGGGCGAGTACGGCCGCCGCGAAGACGTCGTCGGCGCCCTGGCACATCGAGATGATGTACGACTCGATGACCTCGGGTCCGAAGACCTTCAGGGCCCGCTTGATCGTCTGGAACACGCCCAGGGTCTTCTCACCTGCCGCGTCCAGCGGCGCCGGGGTCGGGGCCAGCGGGCGCCGGGACCTCAGCTCCTTGGCGAGGAGCTTGGTGCGGTAGTCGCGGGGCATGTCGGCGTAGCGCCAGGATTCCTCGCCGAGGCGGTCGAAGAGCTGGCCGAGGGCGTGGTGGTGGGCGTCCGCGTGTTCGCGTACGTCCATGGTGGCGAGTTGGAGGCCGAAGGCGGCGAGGGTGCGGATGGTGCGGTTCATGCGGCCGTCGGCGAACAGTGCGCCGCGGTGCTCGCGCAGTGAGCTCTGGATCTGGACGAGGTCGTGGAGGAGTTCGGCCGTGCCGAGGTAGTCGCGTCCGTCCACGTGGGGGGTCCCGGTGGCCAGTCGCTTCTTGGTGTTCTCGAGCTTCTGGCGGATGCAGGTGGCCTTGAGCCGGTAGGGCTCCTCGGCGTTCAGCCGCTTGTAGCGGGGGCTGATCTCGGGGAGCCGCTCCAGGTCGGTCTGGAGGGAGGTGAGCAGTTCTTCGGTGGCGCCCGTGTACCTGATCGAGTTGGAGAGGAAGCCGCGGAGTTCGTCGATCAGCTCCAGGGCGTCGTTGATGCCGTGCTCGTGCTGGAGGATCAGGACGTCCCAGGTGACGTCGGGGGTGACGTTCGGGTTGCCGTCGCGGTCGCCGCCGATCCAGGTGCCGAAGGTGAGCGGCCGGGTCTCGTCGGGGAGGGTCACGCCGACTCGCTCCAGCTCGGCCGTGAGGTCTTCGAGTACGTCACCGACGGCGCCGGCGTGCAGTTCGTCGAGGTAGTAGATGGCGTTGCGGGCCTCGTCGGCGGGCTCGGGGCGTACGACGCGCAGCTCGTCGGTCTGCCACACCAGGTCGATGTTCTCGGCCAGGCGGGTGTCGTAGCGGCGGCGGTCGGCCTCGATGACCGGGGTCTCCAGGAGGGCGGCGATGCGGCGCAGCTTGTTGAGGACGGAGCGGCGTGCGGCCTCGGTGGGGTGGGCCGTGAACACCGGGCGGACGTTGAGGTTCTTGACCGTCTCGCGCAGGTGTTCGGGGTCGGCGTCCTTGAGGCGGTCGGCGGTGCGGGCGAGGAGGCCGCCCTCGGCGGCGCGCTTGGCGCGCAGTTCGCGGCCGCGGTGCACCTGTTCGGTGACGTTGGCGAGGTGGAAGTAGGTGGAGAAGGCGCGGACCAGTTTGGCCGCGGTTTCCAGTTCGGTGCCGCGCAGCAGTTCGGCGGCGGCCTCGCCGTCCTCGCGGGTCAGTCGGCGGACCTTCTCGACAAGTTCGAGAAGCTCGGGTCCCTCCTGGCGGACCAGGGTCTCGCCCAGCAGGTCACCCAAGCGGCGGATATCGGCGCGCAGCTCACTGCTGGTCGTCGTGGTCTGGTCGTCGGCACTGCTCACAGGTGCGGCTCCTTGCAGTGTTGAAGCTCATCTGAAGAGTGAAAGTTCGTCTGAAGCTCGTCTGGGAGGGAACCCGGGTGGCGACCGCGCGGCGGGTGCCGCTCAGGAACGTGGCATCCGGGAATTAATCAGAACGGACCGCGCTGTCCGACCGACTCCAAGGATAGGTGTCCACAGGGACGCGCAGGCTCTCGGGCTCTTGCCGCCGAGCGGCGCGCTGCCATACTTACGACGCCGTAGGTTACGGAAGCGTAGGGAATGCCGTCGGACAGAGGGAGGACCCTGGGCCCCGTATCCCGGTACCGGGAGGGCTGGAGGCTCCGGGAATCCGTTCCCAGAACGTCCGGCCCACCGCTCCCCGGTATCCGGCTCTCCCTCACCCCGGACGACCGTCTCCACCCTCGAACCCCACAGGGGACACCCATGACCACGAGCTCCGATGTGATCGACGACGCCCCGCAGGCGAACAACGGCTCCCCGCTTCCACCCGCCACGCTGGGCGGTGAGAAGAAGGGGTCGCTCGAACAGTTCGCGCTTCTCCTCTTCATCGTCGTCCCGTTCCTCGCCCTGGTGGCCGCGGTGCCGCTGGCCTGGAACTGGGGAGGAGTGAGCTGGCTCGACCTCGGCCTGCTCGTCTTCTTCTACTACCTGGGTTGCCACGGCGTCACGATCGGCTACCACCGCTACTTCACCCATGGCGCCTTCAAGGCGAAGCGCCCGCTGCGGATCGCACTGGCGGTCGCCGGTTCGATGGCGGTCGAGGGGCCGGTGGTCCGCTGGGTCGCCGACCACCGAAAGCACCACAAGTTCTCCGACGCCGAGGGCGACCCGCACTCGCCGTGGCGTTTCGGCGAGACCCTTCCGGCGCTGATGAAGGGCCTGTGGTGGGCGCACATCGCCTGGATGTTCGACGAGGAGCGCACTCCGCAGGACAAGTACGCACCGGACCTGATCAAGGACCCGGCGATCCGTGCGATCTCGCGCCACTTCATCTACTACACGCTGCTCTCCCTCGCTCTCCCCGCGCTGATCGGCGGTCTGGCGACGATGTCCTGGTGGGGCGCGTTCACCGGCTTCTTCTGGGGCTCACTGGTCCGGGTGGCGTTGCTGCACCACGTCACCTGGTCGATCAACTCGATCTGCCACGCGGTGGGCAAGCGCCCCTTCAAGTCGCGGGACCGTTCGGGCAACGTGTGGTGGCTGGCCGTCCTGTCCTGCGGCGAGTCCTGGCACAACCTGCACCACGCCGACCCGACCTCGGCCCGGCACGGTGTGGAGCGCGGTCAGCTGGACTCCTCAGCCCGGATCATCCGCTGGTGCGAGCAGTTCGGCTGGGCCTCTGACGTGCGTTGGCCGTCACGCTCGCGCATCGATTCCCGCCGGAATACGGACGAGTCGGACTCCCCGCGCAAGACGGAAACCGCTGACGCGGCATGATTGACGGCGTGGCGACCGACTCCAGCAGCACCCCGAGCAGTAACGAAAAACCGCGGCGCGCTCGCCGCACCCGCATGACCGGCGCCGAGCGTCGTCAGCAGCTGCTGGAGATCGGTCGCACCCTTTTCGCGGCCAAGGGTTTCGAAGGCACGTCTGTCGAGGAGATCGCGGCGAAGGCCGGCGTCTCCAAACCGGTGGTGTACGAGCACTTCGGCGGCAAGGAGGGCCTGTACGCGGTGGTGGTGGACCGCGAGATGCGCCGCCTGCTGGACATGGTGACGAGTTCTCTCACGGCAGGTCACCCCCGCGAACTGTGCGAACAGGCCGCCTTCGCGCTCCTCGACTACATCGAGGAGTACACGGACGGCTTCCGCATCCTGGTCCGCGACTCCCCGATCCCCCAGTCCACGGGCTCCTTCGCCTCCCTGATCTCGGACATCGCGACCCAGGTCGAGGACATCCTGGGTCGCGAGTTCAAGAGCCGCGGCTTCGACTCCAAGCTCGCCCCGCTGTACGCCCAGGCCCTCGTCGGCATGGTCGCCCTCACCGGCCAGTGGTGGCTGGACGTCCGCCGCCCCAAGAAGGCGGAAGTGGCAGCCCACCTGGTCAACCTCGCCTGGCACGGCCTGGACGGCCTGGAGGCGAAGCCACGACTGATAGGCCACCGCAAGAGCTGAGGCGCGACGGTCGGGCTCGTCACCCTTTGTGATGACGCTTGTCAGTTCCCACCGCTACGGTGGACACGCAGGCCCAGAATCCCGCTCATGGGAGGAACCACCATGACCGCCGAGCCGATCGCCGAGCACGAGCCTGAGCACGAGCACGAGCAGGGCTCCCGCTGGCCGGTGCCGCCGCAGGACGGGTACACCGTGGACGACCTGTTCACCCTGCCCGGCCTCCCGCCGCACACCGAGCTGATCGACGGGAGCCTTGTTTTCGTGAGTCCGCAGCGGGATTTCCACAGCACCATGATTGATCTTTTGGTGGCCGGCCTTCGCCGCACAGTTCGCGGCCGCCCCCTTAAGGTCCGCCGCGAAATGACCGTCATCCTGGACCAACGCAACGGTCCCGAACCCGATGTGTCGGTCGTCCGCAGCGAAGCCGTCACTGGCTTGGAGCAGACCCGGTTCCAGGCCGAGGACGTAGTGCTGGCCGTCGAGGTCGTCTCCCCGGACTCCGAGGCCCGCGACCGCAACGCCAAGCCCCAGAAGTACGCAGCCGCGGGCATCCCGCACTTCTGGCTGGTCGAGATGTCCGAAGGGAACCAGCACCCGGTGGTCCGGACCTACGAGATCGACCCGGTGAGCAAGACGTACGCGATCACCGGCATCCACCACGAAAAACTCGAGCTCAGCGTCCCGTACGACATCGACATCGACATCACGCTGGACGCCCTCAAGGAGCTGTGACCGTCCGCCGACGGGGTGGACGATGTACGTCAGTCCGCCGCCTCCAGGAACTCCAGCCGGTTGCCCACCGGGTCCTCGGAGAAGAAGCGGCGGTGGCCCGGGAGGTCGTCGTCCCAGGTGACGGGTGCGTGATGGGCTTCGAGGCGGGCGGCGTACGCCTCGATGTCGTGGACCCGCAGCCCCGGGTGAGCCTTCCGGGCGGGCCGGAAGTCCACCTCCACCCCGAGGTGCAGTTGCACGGCCCCCGCCTGGAACCAGCAGCCCCCGCGCGCCGCGAGCACCGGCGGCTTGGGGATCTCGGTCATGCCGAGGGTTTCGACGTAGTACGTACGGAGGCGGGGCTCACTGCCGGGCGGCGCGGCGAGTTGGACATGGTCGACGGCCGCAAGCATCAGACGGGCTTCGTCGCCACGGCGAAGATGCGGCGGAACGGGAAGACCGTGCCGTGTTCCGTGGCCGGGTAGGCCTCGCGCAGGGCGGCACGGTACTCGGCGACAAAGGCTTCCGAGTCCGTCGCCCCGAGCTCGGTGAGGATCGGCCGCAGCCCCGTCCCCTTCACCCAGTCCAGGACCGGGTCCTCGCCCTCCAACAGGTGGAGGTACGTCGTCTCCCAGACGTCGGTCGTGCAGCCGAGTGCGGTGAGGTGTTCGAGGTAGGCGGCCGGGGTGTGCACGGCGTCGTCGTGGCGCAGGACGTCGGCCAGGCGGTTCTTCCAGCGGGCGGAGTCGGCGAGTTCGCGCATGAGCCGGTGGCTGGGGGCGTCGAAGTTGCCGGGCACCTGGAAGGCGAAGGTGCCGCCGGGCGCCAGGCCCGCCACCCAGGCGGGGAAGGAGTCGGTGTGCCCGGGGACCCACTGCAGGGTGGCGTTGCTGATCATCAGGTCGTAGGGGGCGGAAGGCGTCCAGGTTCGGGCGTCGCCGGGGGCGAAGTCGAGGCGTCCGCCGCCGGGGGTGGGGCCCGCGAGTGCCGCGGCCTTGGCCAGCATCTCCGGGGAGTTGTCGTAGCCGGTGATGTGTGCGGCCGGCCAGCGCTCGGCGAGCAGGGCCGTGACGTTGCCGGGTCCGCAGCCGAGGTCGGCGATGCGGGCGGGGGTGCGGGGCAGTTCGGGGACGCGGGCGAGGAGATCGGCGAAGGGGCGGGCGCGGTGGTCCGCGTGGCGGAGGTACTGGCTCGGGTCCCAGGTGGGGGCGGTGGGTGCGGCGGGCATGGGTGGGCCTCCTCGAAGTCGCGGTGAAGTGATCACTTCGGGCAGGACTCCAGCCTCACACCCCAAGTATCTTGACGTCAAGAGACTTCATGTCGACACAACCACTACACTGATCGTCATGGAGGACGAGGTCGATCGGCTGGTCGGAGCATGGCGCCGGGAGCGCCCTGACCTCGACGTGGAACCGCTCGAGGTGCTCAGCCGGGTGAGCAGACTGGCCCGGCACCTGGACCGCGCCCGCAGGCTGGCGTTCTCCGAGCACAGCCTGGAGCCCTGGGAGTTCGACGTCCTGACCGCGCTGAGGCGCGCCGGGAACCCGTACCAGCTCTCCCCCGGCCAACTGCTCACCCAGACCCTCGTCACCTCCGGCACGATGACGAACCGCATCGACCGGCTGACGAAGAAGGACCTGGTGGAGCGGCTCCCCGACCCCACCGACCGCCGGGGCGTGCTGGTACGCCTCACGGACGAGGGCCGCGACCGCGCCGACCAGGCACTGGCCGGACTGTTGGAGCAGGAGCGCGCGATCCTGGCGGAACTGAGCAAGGCGCAGCGTGGCGAACTCGCGGGCCTGCTACGCCAGTTGACCGCCCCGTTCGACAACATTCCCGGTTAGGTCGACGGGCCCGACCCCCGCACGGCGGGCGAGCGCGACGGCCGCGAGGGTGGAGTGCACGCCCAGCTTCCCCAGCACGTTCTGCATGTGGGTGCGGACGGTGTGCGGCGACAGGAAGAGCCGCTCGGCCACGGCCTTGCGCCCCAGCCCGGCGACCATGCACCGCAGCACTTCCCGCTCCCTCGGAGTGAGCGACTCGACGAGCCGTTCGCTCTCGGTGCGGTGTTTGCGGGCGGCGGTGAGTTCCCGCAGCACCCCGGTGAGCAGGGCGGGCGGAAGATGGGTCTCGTCGCGCAGCACACCCCGTATGACAGTGAGCAGCCGCGACAGCGAGCAGTCCTTGGCGACCCACCCCGAGGCGCCGGCCTGGAGCGCGAGCGCGGCCCGGCGCGGATCGTCCTTCTCGGCGAGCACGACGATCCGTACGGTCGGCTGTCCGGTCCGGACGCCCGCGACGAGCGAGATCCCGTCCACGAGCCCGTCCTCGTTGCTCTCCTGGACGGGCACCGCCGGACGCATGCCGGGCAGATTGCCGCCCAGGTCCGCGTCGACGAGCAGGACGTCGAATCTGCGGCCTTCCGCCGCCGCCCGCTCCAGGCAGCGCAGCGCGGCAGGACCGCTGCCCGCGGCGGACACGTCGACGTCGGGCTCGGCCGCGAGGGCGGCTGCGAGCGACTCGGCGAAGATGCGGTGGTCGTCGACGACCAGTACTCGGATGCGAACCACTGAAACCCCCACTGTCGGGGGACGACCGGTGCGGGTACGGCGCCCGAAATGATCCCGAGACCGCATCTGCGACTCGGGAGGCGGGGTGCCGCAGCCGCACGGCCGCCGCCGTGCGTAACTGCTACCCCCACTTCGGGCGTCGTACCCGACTGTCTCGCCCCCTGATCAGCACCGGCCCCCACCGGCGCTGTTCACAGAGTAAGGCCGGGGGCCTGGAGGGGAAGGCAATTCACAGAACTGCTTGGCCGACCCGTTTATGGTGGGACTTATGTTTCGTATGGAGACAGGAGACGACAAAGAACGCCGCGATCTGCTCCGCAGGAGACTGCTGGATGCCAACACGGCGGCGTCTCCCATCCTCCGCACCCTCCGCGGAACGCCGGGTGAACGCGAAGTTCCGCTCCACGTCTGGGCGTTGGACGATGCGGGTGCCCTCGCGGGCGGCCTCGTCGGCCACACCTGGGCCGCCTGGCTCCACGTGACCTACCTCTGGGTCGACGACCCCCACCGCGGCACCGGCCTCGGCTCCCGCCTCCTGTCCGAGGCCGAGCGCATCGCCCGCCACGACCGCGACTGCGGAGCCGCCCGCCTGGAAACCTGGGACTTCCAGGCCCCCGACTTCTACAAGAAGCAGGGCTACGAGGTGGTGTGCGCGATCCCGGACTATCCACCGGGAGTTACGGAGTACACGCTGACGAAGCGACTGGGCTGAGCAGGGCCGTTTTCGCCCCCTCCGCCCCTATCCGTCCCTTGCTCCTGGGGGCTCCGCCCCCGGACCCCCGTACCGCGCTGAACGCACTCGTCCTCAAACGCCGGACACGCTGAAAATGCGGCACCCGCGGGCGGGTGGGGATCGGGATGGCGCCCCTCGTCCTCAAGTGTCGGACGGGCTACAGGGCATCGGCCTGGTAAAGCAGATGCGTTGAGCGTTCGACACTGTCACGCTGCGCGCCATGGACCGTGAAATGATCTCTCAGCTGTCGCACGCCGATCATCCGATCAACAGCCCTCTTGACGATGAGTCGGTGCGCCGACTGCTCCATCGAACCGTGGACCGGGGCGATGAACGCGTGCTCGACCTCGGCTGTGGTGAGGCGACCTGGCTCCTACGGGCCCTGGCCGCCCATCCGAAGGTGACCGCTGAGGGTGTCGACAACTCGGCCCAGCTCCTGGCCAAGGCCCGGAAGGAGGCGGCCGGTCTGGGAGTCGGACAACGACTCGTACTTCACCACCAGGACGCCGCGGAGTTCACGTCTGCCCGCCCCTTCGACGCGGTGCTCAGCGTCGGTGCCACCCATGCCTTCGGCGGCCTCCTGCCCACCCTCGACGCTGCCCGCAGACACCTCGTCCCCGGTGGCCGCGTCCTGGTCGGCGACGCCTACTGGGAGCGCGAGCCCACCGCTGCCGCCCGCGAGATGCTCGGCGAGTACGAGGACCTGGCGACCACCATGGACCGTGTCGTCGCCCACGGCTGGACCCCTGTCTTCGGGCACATCAGCACGCGTCAGGAACTCGACGACTTCGAGTGGTGCTACACCGGATCCCTGGCGACGTGGGCGCTGGACCATCCCGAGCACCCCGACAGCACCGAGATCCTCGCCGTTGCCTCCACCCACCGCTCGCAATGGCTGCACAGCTACCGCGACAGCTTCGGCTTCATCACTCTTGTCCTTCGCCGAACCCCCGAGTGACCACCGCCGGTGGAAGGCCGGCTGCCTGGAACAGCCGCACGCCTCCCACCGAACGGTGTGGGAATCAGCTCACGCGCCTGGCGCCCGCCGAAGGCACCGCCGGGAACACCCGCGGCGCGGTGAAGCCCGCCGCGGCGAACGCCTCCTCCACCGCCTTGGTGACCGTGTCCGCGTCGGGAACCTCCACGAGCACGATCGCCGACCCCCCGAAGCCGCCGCCCGTCATACGGGAGCCGAGCGCCCCGGCGGAGTTGGCCGTGGTGACCACGAGGTCCAGCTCGGGGCAGGAGATCCGCAGATCGTCCCGCAGGGAGGCGTGCCCCTCGGTGAGGACGGGCCCGATCGCCCGGACGTCATCGGCGTCCAGCAGGCCGATGACCCGCTCGACCCGGTGGTCGTCGGACACGACATGACGTACGTACCGGCGTACGCGCTCGTCGGACAGGCGCGCGAGGGCCGCGTCGAGCCCCTCGTACGCGACATCCCGCAGATGCGGGACACCGAGCAACCGCGCGCCCTCCTCGCACCCTTCACGCCGCTCGGCGTACTCCCCGTCGCCGAGCGCGTGCTTGACGCGAGTGTCGACGACCAGGAGGGACAACCCCTGGGAGGCGAGGTCGAAGGGGACCTGACGGATGGACAGGTCACGGCAGTCGAGGTGGAGGGCGTGACCGTCCGTGCAGCACGCGGACGCGGTCTGGTCCATGATTCCGCAGGGCACGCCGACGAAGTCGTTCTCGGCGTGCTGGGAGAGCTTGGCCAGTTCGGGCCGGGTGAGGCCGAGTTCGTACAGGTCGTTGAGGGCGAGCGCGATCACGACCTCCAGCGCGGCCGAGGACGACAGGCCGGCGCCGGTCGGGACCGTGGACGCGAGGTGCACGTCCGCGCCGGTGACCGAGGTGTGGCCCGCCTCGCGCAGCGCCCACACCACACCGGCGGGGTACGCGGCCCAGCTGGTGTTCGTCAGCGGCGCGAGCCTGTCCAGGTGCAGTTCGACGACGGGGCCCTCGATGTCCGCCGAGTGGAGCCGGAGCACACCGTCGGTGCGGCGCGACACCGCTGCCACCGCCGTGTGCGGCAGCGCGAGGGGCATCACGAACCCCTCGTTGAAGTCGGTGTACTCGCCGATCAGGTTGACCCGGCCTGGAGCCGCCCAGACGCCCTCGGGGGCAGCCCCGTACAGCGCCTCGAAACCCTCGCGAACCTCGTGAACCCCCACCTACTGCCCCTTCGCGATGTGCTGCGCGAACGCCCAGGCATCCGCGACGATCCCCGCGAGATCCGCGCGGGACGGGTTCCAGCCGAGCCGCTCGCGGGCGGTCGCGGCCGAGGCGACCAGCGCCGCCGGGTCGCCGGCCCGGCGCGGGGCCAGGACCTCGGGGATCGGCTGCCCGGTGACCTGACGGACGGTCTCGATGACCTGGCGTACGGAGAAGCCCTCTCCGTTGCCGAGGTTGCAGATCAGGTGTTCGCCGGGCGTGGCCGCATGCACCGCCAGCAGGTGCGCCTCGGCGAGGTCGGCGACGTGGATGTAGTCGCGGACGCAGGTGCCGTCCGGCGTCGGGTAGTCGTCGCCGAAGACCGAGATCGCCTCGCGGCGGCCCTGCGCGACCTGGAGCACCAGCGGGATGAGGTGCGACTCGGGGTCGTGCCGCTCGCCGCAACTGCCGTACGCGCCCGCCACGTTGAAGTACCGCAGGGACACCGCGCCCAGGCCGTGCGCCGCCGCCTCGCCGGTGATCATGTGGTCGACGGCGAGCTTCGAGGCGCCGTAGGGGTTGGTCGGCTTGGTAGGCGCGGACTCGACGATCGGCACCTCCTCCGGCTCGCCGTAGGTCGCCGCGGTGGAGGAGAAGACGAGTGTGCGGACGCCCGCCTCGCGCATCGCGCCGAGCAGCGCCATGGTGCCGCCGACGTTGTTGTCCCAGTACTTCTCCGGCTTCACGACCGACTCGCCGACCTGCGAGAAGGCGGCGAAGTGAAGGACGCCGTCGTAGGACGGGTCCAGCCACTTGGCGGCGTCGCGGATGTCACCCTCGATGAAGGCCGCCCCCGCGGGGACGCCCTCGCGGAAGCCGGTCGAGAGGTTGTCGAGGACCGTCACCTCATGGCCGGCCTCGATCAGGTGCTGCGCGACCACGCTGCCTACATAGCCCGCGCCACCCGTGACCAGGTACTTCCCACTCATGAACTCGCTACCTCTCGCAGTCGCTGAGCCGCGGACTCCGGCTGGATGTCGTTGATGAACACGCTCATCCCGGACTCGGATCCCGCGAGGAACTTCAGCTTGCCGGAAGTGCGGCGGATGGTGAAAAGCTCCAGGTGCAGTGCGAAGTCGTCGCGGTTGACGCCTTCGAACTCCTCCAGCGAGCCGAAGGGTGCCTGGTGCCAGGCGGAGATGTACGGCGTCGCCGACTCACCCGCGCCTCCTTCCCCTCCATCCCGCCGATCGAAGATCCGGTCGAAGCGCCTCAAGAGTTCCAGATAGACCTGGGGGAACTCTGTGCGCGCGTCCTCGTCGAGGCCGAGCAGGTCCGGCACGCGGCGGCGGGGGTACAGGTGGACCTCGTAGGGCCAGTGGGCCGCGTACGGCACGAAGGCGATCCAGTGGTCGGTCGACAGGACGATCCGCGAGCCGTCCGCCACCTCGCGGGCGACGACTGTGTCGAAGAGGTTCTCACCGCCCGTCGCCTCCTTATGAGTTGCCAGTGAACGCAGCATCAGCGCGGTGCGCGGCGTGGTGAACGGGTAGGCGTAGATCTGCCCGTGCGGGTGCCCCAGCGTCACACCGATCTCGGCGCCGCGGTTCTCGAAGCAGAAGACCTGCTCGACGGAGGGGAGGTGGGAGAGCTCGGCCGTCCGGTCCGTCCACGCCTCGAGCACCAGGCCCGCCTGCTCCTCCGTCAGGTCGGCGAAGGAGGAGTCGTGGTCGGAGGTGAAGCAGACGACCTCACAGCGGCCGGAGTCACCGGCCAGGGAGGGGAAACGGTTCTCGAAGACGACGACGTCGTACGAGGAGTCCGGGATCTCGCTCAGCCGGTCGCCCTGGGAGGGGCACAGCGGGCACTCGTTCGCCGGCGGGTGGTACGTGCGGCCCTGGCGCTGCGAGGCGATCGCGACCGAGTCGCCGAGCAGCGGGTCGCGGCGTACCTCCGACGTGGTGACGATCGGGTCGAGCGGACGCCTGTCGACCGCGTCGCGCACCGCGTCGTCGCGCGAGTCGTAGTAGATGAGCTCACGACCGTCGGCCAGCCGGGTCGAGGTCTTCTTCACCGTGGAACTCCCCATCCGCCCTCATCAAACAGAACCAAACACAATGAACCACAAAACACCATCGACGTCAACATCACAATCAAACAAAGGACACCACGGCGAGTGTTCAGTTCTTGTAGGTGGAGGCGTAAGTTCCGTTTGGATCAGTTCACTCACCACGCGTTGGACCAGTTCACTCACCACGCGCAACGACCGGATCAGTTCACGCAACGAAGCGAGTCCTTATGCAGTCCCCCACACAACTGGCTGCGCCGGGCATCAACCTGGCCGCTGAGCTCCGGCTCCCCACGAACGCACTCGACTACACGATCCTCGCCATCTACTTCGTCGTCGTGCTGGGCATCGGCTTCGCAGCCCGGCGCTCGGTGAAGACGAGCCTCGACTTCTTCCTCTCCGGGCGTTCGCTGCCCGCCTGGGTCACCGGTCTCGCCTTCATCTCGGCCAACCTGGGCGCCACCGAGATCCTGGGCATGGCCGCCAACAGCGCGCAGTACGGCGTCTACACGGTCCACTGGTACTGGATCGGCGCCATCCCGGCGATGGTCTTCCTCGGCCTCGTGATGATGCCCTTCTACTACGGCTCGAAGGTCCGGTCGGTCCCGGAGTTCCTGCTCCTGCGCTTCGACAAGTGGGCCCACCTGCTCAGTTCGATCCTGTTCGCCTTCGCCGCGATCCTGATCGCGGGCGTGAACCTCTACGCCCTCGCGATCGTCGTGGAGGCGCTGCTCGGCTGGCCGCAGTGGGTGGCGATCGTCGTCGCCGGCATCTTCGTCCTCGCGTACATCACCCTCGGCGGTCTGTCGTCCGCGATCTACAACGAGGTGCTGCAGTTCTTCGTCATCCTCGCCGCGCTGATCCCGATCGTCGTGCTCGGCCTGCAGAAGGTCGGCGGCTGGAACGGTCTGACCGACTCGCTCGACAAGAGCCACGGCACCAACTTCACGACCGCCTGGGGCGGCACGGGCATCGGCAGTGACAACCCGCTCGGCGCCAACTGGCTGACCATCGTCCTCGGCCTCGGCTTCGTGCTGTCCTTCGGCTACTGGACGACGAACTTCGCGGAGGTGCAGCGCGCGCTGTCCGCGAAGAACCTGAGCGCGGCCCAGCGCACCCCGCTCATCGCCGCGTTTCCGAAGATCTTCATCGTCTTCCTGGTGATGATCCCGGGGCTCGTCGCGGCCGTCCTGGTCCCGAAGATCGGCACCAGCGGCTCCGACCTCCAGTACAACGACGCGATCCCCTATCTGATGGAGTCGCTGCTCCCCAACGGCGTCCTCGGCATCGCGGTGACGGGCCTGCTCGCCGCCTTCATGGCGGGCATGGCCGCGAACATCTCGTCCTTCAACACGGTGTTCACGACCGACATCTGGGCGAGGTACGTCGTCAAGGGCCGCGAGGACACGTACTACGTCCGGTTCGGCCGCACGATCACGGCGGTGGGCGTCCTGGCGTCCATGGGCACGGCGTTCCTGGCCTCGTCGTTCTCGAACATCATGAGTTACCTGCAGACCCTGTTCTCCTTCTTCAACGTGCCGATGTTCGTCGTCTTCATCGTCGGCATGTTCTGGAAGCGGGCGTCCGTGAAGTCGGGCTTCTGGGGTCTGCTGGCGGGCACCACGGCGGCGATGGTGAACTACTTCGTCATCTACAAGCAGGGGATCATCGACATCCCCTCCGACCAGGGAGCCAACTTCGTCTCGGCGATCGCGGGCTTCGTGGCCGGTGCGGTGGTCATGGTCGCCGTCACCCTCTTCACCGCCCCGAAACCGTCGGCGGAGCTCCAGGGCCTGGTCTACGGCACCACCTCCCCCGGCATGACCGAGCCGGCCGCCGAGGGCGACGACGCCTGGTACCGCAAGCCGGCACTGCTGGGCTGGGGCGCCGTGATCCTCGCCGCGCTCTGCTACATCCCGTTCTCCTTCTGACCCCCGGAGGCCGACCAACCATGACCGAGCTGACCGCCGGAGGCTGAGAGACCATGACAGACAACCCGCAGCACCCCGATCGCCCCGATCACTCCAGCGAGGCACTCCAGCGCGAAATCACCGAACTGGAGCGCAAGTCCGAGACCGCCGCCCGCCTCTTCGACATCCGTCGCATCATCGGCGGCCTCTTCGTCCTGTACGGCATCATCATCACGATCGCCGGCATCGTCGCGTCCGACGCCGACATCGACAAGGCCGAGGGCATCAACATCAACCTCTGGACCGGCCTGGGCATGCTCGCCCTCGGCCTGTTCTTCCTGGCCTGGCTCTGGCTCCGGCCGGTTGCTCCGCCGGTGGATGTGCAGCAACTGCTGCCGGACGCCGAGAAGGGGCATCCGTCGGAGTAACGCCCATACGCGGGGCCGGAGTTCGCTGTTCGGAACCCCGGCCCCGTGTACGGATTTCTGCCCTTTGTGCCCAGCGAGCTACGCGGCAGCAAGGTCACACCACACGTACTTGCCGGTGTCGCCGCCCTGCCTCAACGGATGCCAACCCCAGCTGTCGGCGCACGCCCGGACCAGGGCGAGGCCGCGGCCCGCTTCCGCGTCGGAGGCCACCACCGTCAGCTCGTACGGGGGCGGTTCGGGGCTCGCGTCCCACGCGCCGATGCGGAGCACTCCGTTTCGGTGGTGCAGGCGCAGGGCCGCGGGGCCCTTCGTATGCCGTACGGCATTGGAGACCAGCTCCGCCGCCAGCAACTCGGCGACGTCCGCGAGGCGGATCAGGCCGTGCATCGTGAGGACCAGCCGGACGGTACGGCGACAGACGGTCACCGCTCGGGGGTCGTGGGGGATGTGGAGTACGTACTCCCAGGGTTCGTGTGTTGTTTTTGGCATGCGTGAACTCCGGTTGGGGTGAGGGGGGTTGAGGGGTCGCTGCGGGTAGCGGGCGGTGGCAGTTTCACCGCCGTCGCGGCATGACGGGGTGGTGCGCTTCCGGAGTCCCGGGGTTCCGCAGTGTGTGCGTCGCGTCACTGAAGGTAGGGTAGGAATTCCTACCCTCGCAAGGGGCTCGCGTAATCTGGCACCCGACCGGGGAGTCCCAACCTCACCTGCTCTCAGGTTCGTTGAGGAGGCAACACCGGATGACGATGCGGAACCAGCCCACGGCGCGACAGGTGCGCCTGGGCTCCGAGCTGCGCAAGATGCGGGAGGCCGCGGGCAAATCAGCGCGGGAGGTGGCGGGGCTGCTCGGCTCCAGCTCGACCCACATGAGCCAGATCGAGGCCGGCAGCTCGGGCATCAGCGAGGAGCGTCTGCGCAGGCTGGCGGCTCACTGCGCCTGCGTGGACACGGAGTTGATCGAGGCGCTGGTGGCGATGACGACCGACCGTACCCGTGGCTGGTGGGAGGAGTACCGAGGTGTGCTGCCCACCCCGTTCCTGGACCTGTCCGAGCTGGACCATCACGCGGCCTTCCGGCACGACGTGGCGGTCATCCACGTTCCGGGGCTACTTCAGACGGAGGACTACACTCGCGCCCTCTTCTCGTACATGGCGCCAGAGCTTCCCCGAAGCGAGGTGGATCCGAGGGTGAGCCATCGAATGCGGCGACGCGTGGTCATCGAGCGGCCCGACCCGATCACGTACGAAGCCGTGATCCACGAGGCGGCACTGCGCATCCGAGTAGGCAACCGCTCTGTGACACGGACCCAGTTGGAGCGCATCCTGGAGTTCTCGGACGCAGAGCACATCACGGTTCGGGTCATCCCGTTCGACCTTGATGACTTCGCGGGCGCCGGTAGCGCGATGGGATATCTGGGCGGCCCAGTGCCGCGCCTGGACACCGTTGTACGCGACGCCCCGCACGGCACCGCGTTCGTCGACTCCGAGGCCCAACTCGCGCACTTCCGAACACTCTTCCGTAAAATTGAGACAGCATCGCTGAGCCCCGGACACTCACGCGACTTCATCCGGAAGATAACCAAGGAACTGTGAGGCGACGTCATGACCACCCCCGCCAACTGGCAGAAGTCCTCTTTCTCCGGCGGCGGTGAAGGCAACGACTGCCTGGAACTGACCGCCACCGCCCCCCACTCCATCCACCTCCGCGAAAGCGACACCCTCACCACCCACATCACCACCGCCCCCGCCCCCCTGGCCCACCTCCTCCACCACATAAAGTCCGGCAGACGGCGTCAGACCGGCTGACGTTCATCCCGGGGCCTGCGGACGCCTCTCCGAAATGCCACCGCTTCCGATCACGCGGGAGGGGAGAGCTGTTCGCGCACCCAAGCGGGATCGGGGTTGACGTGTGGCCGGCCCGCCACGAAGACGGTCGGTACGGTCTCGTTGCCATCGTTGGCTGCCCGCACCGCTGCCGCTCCGGCCGGGTCACGCCAGATGTCGACCCAATGCAACTGACGGGCGCTTCGGCCCAAGCGGATGCGCAGTCGCAGACAGTACGTGCAGCCCGACCGCCAGAAGACGATCGGCCGTCCGTCGATCGCGCTGCGGCGTTGTGCCTCCAGTGCACTGATCGACCTCGGGAAGATCAGAGGCGAGTTCATGCCCGCGAGCAGCACGAACACCAGCAGGAGGGCTCCGGCGGCAACGGGGTTCCCCTTGAGGATTTGCGCAGTCGCAACAGCAGAACCGCAGAGCAGAAGCAGTACCGGCAAGATCCAAGCACGCATCATGATGACGCAGGCTACCGGTGAGCCGAAACGCCCCTTGCGAGCCGTGGACATCATGAACCGGTGCAGCAAGTCCGCGGGGTCCTCCAGGGCGATGCGTGCGGCGGAAGCGACCCCGGTTCGCCGCTGTCGACCAGCTGGGCGGCGCTCACGCGGTCGTCCTGGACCTGGGCCTCGGCGAGGGTGCTGGTGAGGAAGATGCGCTAGGCGTCCGCGCGGTCGTCCTGCTGCTGGGCCTCGGTCCGGCCGGTGCGCACGTACGCGACGACTCCGGCGGTGTCGTCGCCCAGTGCCTCCTGGGCTGCGGCGCGCAGCCAGGACTTGTCGTTCTTCGTGTCGAGCAGGGCGAGCTTGCGGCCCTGAGCGGCAATCTCCTCGCCGTCGGTGCCTTTCTGGGCCTGCTGCGCCAACTTCTCGGCGGTGGCCTGCCGTTCGGCGGTCTCAGCGGCCTGCTGCTCGCGCTGCTGCGTCGCGGCCGTCTCCTGGGCCCTGAGGTCGCGGGCGTTCTCGATGCCCGCGTTGGTGCGGCCGAGCAGTTCCGCCGCCTCGACCTCGCGGGCCAGCGTGTAGACGGTCTGGGCCTGCTGAGCGGCCCGTGTGGCGGCGTTCGCCGCTTCGGTCGCCGCGTTGGCGTGGGTGGTGGACTTCGCTGCGGCGGTGGCCGCCTCGCGGACTTCACGAAAAACGGAGGCTGCGAGCGGCGGACCGGATCTGCTCCGTCCGGTTCACGCCCGGAAATCCGCCGTACAGGCTGCGACCCTTTTACCGAACGCCGGACATTGCCATCGGAGAGCACAACCAGATGGGCATGGAAATGGGAATGGGAATGATAATGGGCCACAAATCCTCTGTCCCGGCATTGCGGGAAAGAGGATTGCGGGAAAATTGCCAGGTCGTCGCATTTGGGCATCGAATTCGGTTTTCGGACGCCTCCGTGGCTAATTGTTGCACGGTCAGTCGGGCCTGCCGGTGAATCCCGCGACGGCCGGACCAACGGAGTCCGGGAGATGTGCCAGGGCGAGCGCCACCGCCTCCTCCACGGTGCGGGCCTCTCCGAGCATTCCGGTGTTCGGGTGCCGCAGCACGAAGTACTGCCCACCGTGGTAGGGGGCGATTGCGACCAGGGTCCGGTAGCGACGCCCGGTGCATGAACTGAAGGCGACCGTCCAGTGGCTGGTGAACGGGAAGAGCTGCCGCAGCCGGGGTTCCGCGTGTGCCGCCTCCACCAGCAGGCCGAACTCAGGGAAGGTCGGGGTGTCGGCCGCCTTCTCTTTCAGCCGGTCCCACTGCGCCGCGACCGCCGCGGCAGGTCCGCGCTCGTGGGCCTCGGCGATCGGGTCGTACAGGAGGAAGGGCAGCGCCTGACGCATCCGCGGAACGGGCGTACCCTCCGCCCAGAGCGCACCCGCCTCGACAACGTGCCGGAGCTCCCGTACTTCCCCGGTAACGATGTCGACCTCCCGGGCCCGGCCGATGACGTGGAAGCCACGGGCGTCGGCGCGCGGGAACACCAGGAGCGGGAGCCGGCCGGGGGTCGTGGTGGCGATGCCGACCGAATCGGGTATTTCTTTTCGGCCGGGAACGAGAATGAGAGGGACACCGAGGTCGGCTGCCGATCGCTCCAGCGCGGCGGCCAGGCCGCCGACTTCGACCACGTCCGGATAGAATTCGGAATTCACCTGGACAGTATGGCATTACACGACCTCGAAATGAACCGCATTTATCCTTTCGGTCCTATGGTGGTGGGCGCTGACGTCCGCGCCGGGTAGCCGCGCTCGATGGTCAGTTTCTCCCGTGCTCAGCTGGCATCGCCGGCGCACGATCTGGATGGCCTGGCGGGCGCCGGGATAGCCGAGATGACGGAACGCGGCGACCTTGACCCGACGGATCTCGTCGCGACGGTGAGCCTTTTCTCAGGTGTGGTGGTCCAGCGAGATCTCAGCCTGAGGAAGGTTCCTGACCTGGGCATACCGGCCGGGATGGTTCTGCTACTTGGCGCTGAAATATGCGGGGCCCCATGGGATGGATTCCACAAGGTCTCGTCGCCTATGTCACGACGTAGCGTCCCAGCAGGGCGACGTCGTGGTCACCAAGCGGCGGGGAAGCGCGTTGTCGGGGCAGCGACTTCGACTTGGTACTCAGGGCTCGCGATGTCGACAGCCTTGTTCTCACCGGGATTGGCACCAGCGGTGTGGTGCTATCCACCCTGTGCCGCGCCATCGACCTGCTGTTCACGCCTCGCGACTGGTTCTCCGGGGGCGAGAGGGAGCCGGGGAGCGCGGAATGCGCCGCCCCGGCCGGGCCCCGGCGTGGCTACAACACGGCTATCGCACGGCTACCGCAGATCCTGCGGGACGTCGACGAACGACGGCGTCACCGGTCCCGCCCGGTCCAGCAGCCCCGTGCGGGCCGCCAGGGCCGCCGCCTCCAGTCGGGATCCCACTCCCAGCTTCATCAGCACCCGCTGGACATGGGTCCGTGCGGTGGACGGCGCGATCCCCATGCCGGCCGCGATGAGTCGCGTATCCTCGCCGTCCGCGACCCGCACCAGGACCTCCACCTCCCGCGGCGTCAGCATCTGGAGCAGGCGCTGACCCTCGTCGTCGGGCTGGGCCGCCGGGTTGAGCAGTTCGCTGAAGGCGCCCTGGAGCAGTTGTGGGGCGACGGCCGCCTCCCCGGCCCTCGCCTTCATGATCGCGCGCTCGACGCCCTCTATGCGCTCGTCATGACGTACGTATCCGCAGGCGCCGGCCGCGAACGCGGCTGCGATGCCGCGTGGGTTCGGGACCGGGCCCAGGACCAGGACCGCCACCTGCGGGCGCTCCTTCTTGATCTTCACCACCGGATCGAAGATTCCCGGCTCGGCGGGTGTCGCCGTACCGATCAGGCACACCTCGGGTGCCCTGGTGATCACCAGCTCCGCCGCCCCCGCGGCAGGCGCCGCAGCGGCGAGCACCCGGTGCCCGCGCAGCTTCAACGCCGAGGCCAACGCCTCAGCGAGCAGACGGTGGTCGTCGACCACCATGAGCCGCACTCCCATCGAGCAACCCCCCAGTTCCCCCAAGCATCCCCACTGGTTCCCCGTGGATTAGGAGCCCCCCGGCTCTCCATCCACCGGAAGCTACACGCTTGTTCGACGTTGCGCTTCCCCTACTGGAGAGAAGTGCCCCGGATTACCGAAATTCCTCGCATTCGGGAGTGATGAGGGGTTAAGAGTTACTCAGTCCGAACCCGAGTGCCGTGTACTCCTTGTCGTCCGCGGAGTACGGCTTGGCGATCAGGTCCTTGCCCATGAAGAGGCGACCGCTGGTGAACAGCAGCTCGGAGCTCTTGGGGACCATGGAGCTGATGGCGCTCAGGACGCTGTCGGAGGCCGGGGTCTCCAGCAGCGTCGTCTGCTTCAGCGACGTACCGTCCACGGAGATGACCTGCGGACCCTTGTCGACCGAACCGTCCCGGTAGGCGAGGATGTTCCCGCCGTCCATGCGGATCGGGAAGATCTCGTTGCCGTCGCCCGCGTCGATCCTGTCGCCGGTGGTCTTGCCGGTGGCCAGCGAGAAGGAGACGATCTCGTTGGTCTGGGTGTACTCGGCGGTGCCGTCGTGCTGCTTGGTCGGGACGTAGAGCTTGTCGTTGCCCACCGCGATCGCCTTGCAGGCGTACACCTCTCCGACACCGCAGTCGTGGGCGTACTTGCCGTCCTCCAGCGTGATCTTGATGCGCAGCTTGCCGTTGTCGTCGAGTGAGAAGACGTCCGTGGCACCGGTGACGGTGATGTCGGCGGAGTCCACGCCGAAGACGACGGGCTTGGTGGAGATCACCTTGGCGTTGTCGATGCCCTTGGGCAGCTTGTAGGTCCACTTCACGCTGCCCGACGCCGGGTCGAGCAGTTGGACCTCGTACGTCTCGCTGCCGTAGTCACCGCACTTGCGGACCGCGACGAGCTGTTCGCCGCCCGCGTAGCCGACGTCCGTGCAGGTGTCTACCTTCGGCTGCCACAGCACCTCGCCGGACTTCACCTCGAAGGCGGCTCCGCCGTCGTAGCCGCCGCCGACCGCGACGGTGGTGCCGGAGATGGTGACTTCCTCGAACGCCACCTTCCGGCCACTGCTCTCGGCGCTCTTCGACCAGAGCTGCTTGCCGGTGTTCAGGTCGAAGGCGGTGACCTGCGTGCAGTCCTCGTGATCGCCCTTGCTGTTGCGCTCGGCCTCCTCCGAGACCACCGCGGCGATGCCGTCCTCGGTGACCTCCCGCGAGCCCGCACAGGTCTGGCCGGACAGCGGAAGCGTCCACTTCTTGCTGCCGGTGTCCGGGTCGTAGCCCACGATCTCGTTGACACCGCTCTTGGCATACACCGAGTCGGTGAGCCAGGAGCCCACGACGCTGTCGATCTGGTCGTCCTTGATCTCCGGCGCGGGCACCTGGAGGAGGACTCCGGCACTCGGGTCGGCGGGGGCCTTCTCCTTGCCTCCGCCGCCACTCGGGGTGTCCTCCCCCTTGTCGTCGTTGCCGCCGGTACCGCCCGTCGTACCCGAGGAGTTGTTCTTGCTGTCGTCCTTGCCGGAGGAGTTCGCGTACCAGACACCGCCGCCGATGATCAGCGCGACGGCCGCCACGGCCGCCACGACGATGACCACCGAGCTGTTGGACTTCCGCCCACCGCCCCCGACTTGGGGCACCGGCGGGTAGGGCTGCTGCTGCGGATAGCCGTACGGGGGCTGCTGCTGCGGGTATCCGTAGCCCGGCTGCTGACCGCCTGCCGGGGGCGGGGGCGGCGGGGTCTGCGGATAGCCGTACGGCTGCTGCGGCGGGGTGGGCGGAGCCGGCTGGCCCGCCTGCGGATAGCCGTAGCCAGGGCCCTGCACGGGCGGCGGAGGCGTCGGGGCGCCGAATCCACCCGGAGGCGGACTCTGGGGCGCGCCGAAACCACCCGGGGGTGGGTCCTGGGGCGCGCCGAAACCACCCGGAGGCGGGTCCTGGGGTGCACCAAATCCACCCTGCGGGGGCTGGTTCGGGGGCGGCGGCGGCTGACTCATGACGTGGATACCTCGGTTGTCCGGACGAAGGAGGAGACGGGAGGGGAGACGGCAGCGGAAGAGGAGAGGCCGGTCACTCGCCGAACGCCAGCATCAGCTTCTCCTTCTCGTCGCCCGTGCCCGTGAGCCGGGTCGTGGAGATGTAGAAGCGCCCGTCCACATAGTCGATCGCCTTCGAGTAGAAGCCGCTCTCGATGTCTGCGGTGCCCTGCGGGTTCTGCAGCAGCTTCGTGGTCTTGTGGTTGCTGCCGGTCGTCGGGATCGACACGACCTGGCCACCGGCGTCGTACGACGGCTGGACGTAGGCGATGAGATTCGTGCCGTCCATCTTCAGCGGCAGCATCGTCTCGTCCGCCGGGGACTTGACGCGCCACTTCTCCTTGCCGGTTGCCAGGCTGATCGCGACGATCTCGTTGGCGCCGGTCGTCGCCTCGGTCGGCAGGTAGAGGGTGTCGGCGTCGGCTGCCGTGCCCGTGCAGCCCTGGAGGTCACGGGTGAGGATGGCCCAGCCGCACTCGGGCGCGAAGGACTCGTCGACGTCGACCTGGGAGAGAAGCGTGCCGTCGCTCTTCAGCGTGGAGACGTTCCACTGGTCCTTGTCCTCATTGGTGAGGTAGAGGACGACGGGGTCGACGGAGTAAGTACGCGCGACCGTCCAGCCCTTGGGGATCGTCTTGGTCCACTTGACCTTGCCGGTCGCCGGGTTCAGCTCCTGGACCTCGTCGTGCTCGTTGTCGGTGCTTGCGCCGCAGGAGGAGACGGAGAGCAGTTTGGCGCCGCCGGTGAACGCGGCGGGGTAGCAGGACTGCCCGTACTTCTCCTTGTCCCAGAGCTTCTTGCCGGTGGCCGCGTCGTACGCGGTGCCCGACATCGAGCGGCCGACCATCAGGGTGTCGCCGACGAGGGAGAGCGCGATGGACAGCGCGCTGTCGAAGAGCCCGCCGTCGGCGACCTCCGCGGTCCAGCCCTTCGCACCGGTGGCGAGGTCGATCTCCTGGAGCTGGTTGCACTTGGCGCTGTCGCTCGCACCGCTCATGTAGGCGATGACGACCTTGTCCGCGGACGTCTTCTGCGGGGTGACCGCGCAGATCTTCTGCGGAAACGTGAGCGCGTCCCAAGCGGGCTGCCCGTCACCGACGTTGTACGCGAAGACCTGCTTGTACGCCGCCTTCACCGCGACCTTGTCGGTGACCCACTGGCCGGGGGCGTCGGCGCCGGAACCGGGCGCGTCGGGCGCCTCCTTGTACCAGAGCACCTTCGACTCACCTGCCTGGCGACCCTCGTTGAGGTTCTCGGGGTCCTCGCCGCCGTCGCCGCTGCCGTCGCCCGGGTCGACCGGGGCTGCGGAGCCCGTGGCCTTGCCGTCGTCGCTCTTCTCCGCGACCGGCTTCTTGCCTTCGCCGTCCCCGTCACCGCTGACGGCGAACACGGTGCCGCCGATGACGAGCAGCGCGGCCACCGCGGCGCCGATGATCGCCGCGGGCCTGCCCTTGAAGGGGCTCCTGGAACCGCCGCCGGGAGGCGGCATGCCCGGTGCGCCCGGGTACTGCGCCTGCGGCGGATAGCCGTAGCCGGGCTGCTGGCCGCAGGGACCTTGGCCGTACGGGCCCGGCTGCTGCGGCTGACCGTACGGGCCCGGTTGGCCGTAGGGGGCGGGCTGTTGGGGGTATCCGTAACCCGGCTGGGGGGCTCCGGCGGGCGGCGCCTGCGGGGGCGCGGGGGCGTGCGGGGGTTGCGCGGGCGGAGGCGGAGCACCCTGGGCTGCTCCCTGCGGCGCACCCGAAGGCGGACTCGGGGGCGCGCTCGAAGGCGTACCCGGGGGTGAACTCGGAGGCGGAGTCAGAGGCGGGCTCGGCGGTGTACTCGGGGACGCGCCGAAACCGCCCTGCGCACGCGGATCCTGCGGCGGGCCGAAACCACCCGCTCCCGACTGGTCCTGAGGCGGACCGAAACCACCCGCCCCCGACTGGTCCTGCGGTACTCCGAAGCCGTCCTGCGGCGGCTGATTCGGTGGCTGACTCATCAGCGCGTCCCCCTCTTCACTGATGTGGCGCCCCACCGGCGGCGCTGGATTCCCGCTGCACCCGGTGGTTCTCAGACTTTTCTCAGACGGCTCTTTCTATCACTGTGAAGGCCCCTGACACCGGGCCGGTGCTCCTCCTGTTCCCAAGGGAGGACCGGCCCGTAATGGGGTCGTTACGCGCCTTCACGCGCCCTTCACGCCCTGCGCGCACGGCGCACGCGCCCAGCGCACGCGCCCAGCTTGCGCAGGCGGTTACGCGTTCCGGTTACGCGTTCCGGTTACGCATCCTCCGCCAACTCCATCCAGCGCAACTCCAGCTCGTCGCGCTCCCCGACCAACTCCCGCAGCTCGGCGTCGAGTTCGGCGACCTTCGCGAAGTCCGTGGCGTTGTCGGCGATCTGGGCGTGCAGCTTGGTCTCCCTGTCGGAGATCTTGTCCAACTGCCGCTCGACCTTCTGGAGTTCCTTCTTGGCGGCGCGGCCCTCTTTAGAAGACGCAGTCGCGGACGAGGCGGCCTTGGCGGTGGGCGCCGGCGCGGAGGAGGGTACGGCGGCGGCCGCGACCTCCTCCATCTTCCTGCGGCGCTCCAGATACTCGTCGATCCCGCGGGGCAGCATCCGCAGCGTGGCGTCACCGAGCAGCGCGTACACGTTGTCCGTCGTCCGCTCGATGAAGAACCGGTCGTGGGAGATCACGATCATCGACCCGGGCCACCCGTCGAGCAGGTCCTCGAGCTGGGTGAGGGTCTCGATGTCGAGGTCGTTGGTGGGCTCGTCGAGGAAGAGGACATTGGGCTCGTCCATCAGCAGCCGGAGGATCTGAAGCCGCCGCCGCTCACCACCGGAAAGGTCCCCGACGGGCGTCCACTGCTTGTCCTTGTTGAAGCCGAACGTCTCACAGAGCTGCCCCGCGGTCAGCTCACGCCCCTTGCCGAGGTCGACCCGGTCGCGTACGGCCTGCACGGCCTGCAACACCCGCCAGGTGGGGTCGAGTTCGGCGACCTCCTGGGAGAGGTAGGCGAGCTTGACGGTCTTGCCGGTGACGATCTGTCCGGCGGTGGGCTGCTTCTCGCCCTCGCTGCGGGCGGCCTCGGCCATGGCCCGCAGGAGCGAGGTCTTGCCCGCGCCGTTGACGCCGACGAGGCCGACCCGGTCCCCCGGGCCGAGGTGCCAGGTCAGATGCTTGAGCAGCACCTTGGGCCCGGCCTGGACGGTGACGTCCTTGAGGTCGAAGACGGTCCTGCCGAGCCGGGAGCTGGCGAACTTCATCAGCTCGGAGCTGTCCCGCGGCGGCGGCACGTCCGCGATCAGTTCGTTGGCGGCCTCGACGCGGAAGCGCGGCTTGGACGTACGGGCGGGGGCGCCGCGCCGCAGCCAGGCCAGCTCCTTGCGCACCAGGTTCTGCCGCTTCACTTCCTCCGTGGCGGCGATCCGCTCACGCTCGGCGCGCGCGAAGACATAGTCCGAGTAGCCGCCCTCGTACTCGTACACGTCGCCCTTCTGCACATCCCACATACGCGTGCAGACCTGGTCCAGGAACCAGCGGTCGTGGGTGACGCAGACGAGGGCCGAGCGGCGTTTGCTCAGGTGGCGGGCGAGCCAGGAGATGCCCTCCACGTCCAGGTGGTTGGTCGGCTCGTCGAGGATGACCAGATCCTGGTCCTCGATGAGGAGCTTGGCCAGCGCGATACGGCGCCGCTCGCCGCCGGACAGCGGGCCGATGACGGTGTCGAGCCCCTGCGGGAAGCCGGGCAGGTCGAGACCGCCGAACAGGCCGGTCAGTACGTCCCTGATCTTGGCGTTGCCCGCCCACTCGTGGTCGGCCATGTCCCGGATGACCTCGTGCCGGACGGTGGCCTCGGGGTCGAGGGAGTCGTACTGCGTCAGGACGCCGAAGGTCAGCCCGCCGGAGTGGGTGACCCGTCCGGTGTCGGCCTCCTCCAGCTTGGCGAGCATCCGGATGAGGGTCGTCTTACCGTCGCCGTTGCGGCCGACCACGCCGATACGGTCTCCCTCGCTGACGCCGAGGGAGACTCCGTCGAGCAGTGCACGGGTGCCGTACACCTTGCTGACGGACTCGACATTGACCAGGTTGACGGCCATTTCTCTCCTGACAAGGGGGACTCAGCCTCCCAGCCTAATGTGCGCCGGGCGCTGACCGATCCCCGCAGGTCAGCGTGACGCAGCCGCGCGGACCTCGGTGAGGAGGTCGTACATCGTCTGTCCGGGGCAGTCCGTCTGGAGCCAGTCGCGGTGGCCGCCGACGGTGGTCACGTCCTTGGTGACGCCGTTGACCGGGTTGACGAAGGTGACCTTCGCCTGGGGGTCCAGGCCCTTGAAGCGGGCGATCACCTTGATCAGCCGGGTCAGGGACGCCTTGGCCGCGTCCGTGGGGGCCTGTTCGACCAGGGTGCCGATGAGGGCGATGCCGAGGTTGCCGGAGTTGTAGCCGGAGGTGTGGAAGGCGGTGACGAGCTTGCCGTCCGCATCAAAGGCCGGGACGCCGTCGTCGCCGGAGTAGCGGCCCTCGTAGATGACACCCGCCTCGTCGATGAGGAAGTGGTAGCCGATGTCGCCCCAGTCGAGGGTGACCGCGTGGTACTCGTAGATGGCCCGCACGGTCGCCGCCGGGTCCGGGTCGGCGTTCGGGGTGTCCGTGTGGTGGACGGTGATCGTCTGCAACGGGTAGTACGTCTCGGGCGAGTTGACCTGCCCGTCCTTGTACCGCTTGGACTCGTCGGCGCCCCAGGCCGGCCGCGACAGATACCCGACGCCACGCACCCGCGTCGTCTCCGACGGCACCTGGAACGTCTTGTCGGCCCCGCCGGTGGTGTCGATCGCCAGCGAACGCACCCCGCTCGCGCCGTCCGGCGCCTTCACCTCGTACGCGGTGGCGTCCCCCGCCGCCACCAGCGCCGTACCGCCGTCCTCGACCGTCGCGCATCCGCCGCCCAGCGCCTGCCACTCACCCGACGCCGCGGCACCGTCCGTGAACCGGATCCCGGCACCGTCCTGCGCGCCGGCCCAGCGGAGGCCGACGTACGAGATGGCGAAGTCCGCGCCGGCCTCACCCGTACCGGTGGCCGCGTCGGTGCGGGTCGCCGGGAACGTCTCGGCCTTCGTGCCCGAGTCGACGTCCTGCGTGCCGCTCGGCTCGTCGGACTCGGTCGCCGCGAACACGACCGGGGTCAGAGCGGCGGCGGCGGCCACGCCACCGGCGGCCCCGATCACGCCACGACGGGAGAGAGACCGCTTCCGGCGGTGAGCAGGGGTGGGGGGAGGGGGAGTTGCTGACACGGGGGGGTGCCTTCCATCGTGACTCGGTCAAGTGCTTGAGGTTGATCAACTGTCCGACATCCCCTTCCCCATCTTCGCCGCCCCAGGCCGCGGCAAGGTCAACTCCGCGTACAGGCTGGGCAAAGGCGCACCGCGCAGTCGCCTTCCAGGGTCGTCGAACGAGGCGCCGGGTCAGCGCCCGAGCACCGTGGCGCCCGGCGCCGCCCCCGACGCCGTGCGCACCGTCCGGCAGGTGCCGGAGGCCGACAGCGCGCGGGCCACCTCGGCCGCCGCGTCCGGGTCGGGCGCGAGGAACGCCGTGGTCGGGCCCGAACCGGAGACGAGTGCGGCGAGGGCGCCGGCGGCGCGGCCGGCCGCCAGGGTGTCGGCGAGCTCCGGGAAGAGGGAAAGGGCGGCGGGCTGAAGGTCGTTGGAGACGGTGGACGCGAGGGCGGCGGCGTCTCCCTTCGCGAGAGCGTCGAGCAGTTCCTGGGAGGCGACGGGCTCGGGGATCCGTACGCCCTCGTTCATCCGGTCGAACTCCCGGAACACCGCCGGGGTGGACAGCCCGCGCCCGGCCATCGCGAACACCCAGTGGAAGGTCCCGCCGACCTCCAGTGCCCGCAGCCGCTCCCCCCGCCCGAGGCCCAGCGCCGCCCCGCCCACCAGGCTGAACGGCACGTCGCTGCCCAACTCGGCGCAGATGTCGAGGAGTTCCTCGCGCGAGGCGTTCGTACCCCACAGGGTGTCGCAGGCGAGCAGGGCGCCGGCTCCGTCGGCGCTGCCGCCCGCCATGCCACCCGCGACGGGGATGTCCTTGGCGATGTGGAGGTGGACGGCGGGGTCGATGCCGTACCGGCGGGCGAGCTCGACGGCCGCGCGGGCGGCCAGATTCGTCGCGTCGAGGGGAACCAGGTCGGAGTCGGGGCCGGTGCAGGTGACGCGCAGCTCGTCCGCCGGCGTCACCGTGACCTCGTCGTACAGGCCGACGGCGAGAAAGACATTGGCCAGGTCGTGGAATCCGTCGTGGCGGGCGCCGCCCACCGCGAGCTGGACGTTGACCTTGGCGGGGACACGTACGGTCACGGTCACTTTGCCGTGGACTCCTTGTTCTCGGCGACGTTCTCGGCGACGTTCTCGGCGACGTTCTCGGCGACACGGTCTTCGCCGGCACGGTTCTCGCCGGCACGGTCTTCGCCGGCACGGTTCTCGCCGGCACGGTCTTCG
>NZ_JBHXMF010000039.1:2379-61475 GCF_042721055.1 Streptomyces sp. NPDC058470 | reverse complement strand
CGCCAGCACGGTTCTCGCCGACACGGTCTTCGCCAGCACGGTTCTCGCCGACACGGTCTTCGCCAGCACGGTTCTCGCCGACACGGTTCTCGGCGGCACGGTTCTCGGCGATACGGGCGAACTCCTCGACGGTCAACGACTCGCCGCGGGCCTGCGGGGAGACACCGGCCGCGACGAGCGCGGTCTCGGCGGCACCGGCAGAACCCGCCCACCCGGCGAGGGCGGCGCGCAGCGTCTTGCGCCGCTGCGCGAACGCGGCGTCCACCACCGCGAACACCTCACGCTTCGTGGCCGTGGTCCTGACAGGTTCGGTGCGCCTGGTGAGCGACACCAGCCCGCTGTCGACGTTCGGCGCGGGCCAGAAGACGTTGCGCCCGATGGAACCCGCGCGCTTCACGTCCGCATGCCAGTTGGCCTTCACCGACGGGACGCCGTACACCTTCGAGCCGGGCGGGGCCGCGAGCCGGTCGGCGACCTCGGCCTGCACCATCACCAGCGTGCGCTCGATGGTCGGGAAGGTGTCGAGCATGTGCAGCAGTACGGGAACGGCGACGTTGTACGGCAGGTTCGCCACGAGTGCGGTGGGGGCGGGGCCGGGGAGCTCCCGTACCTGCATCGCGTCGGCGTGCACGAGAGAGAAGCGGCCGGCGCGGTCCGGCATGCGCGCGGCGATGGTCGCGGGGAGCGCTCCGGCGAGTACGTCGTCGATCTCCACGGCGATGACCCTGTCCGCGGCTTCCAGCAGCGCGAGGGTCAGCGAGCCGAGCCCTGGGCCCACCTCGACGACCACGTCGTCGGGGCGGACGCCGGCGGTGCGGACGATGCGGCGCACCGTGTTCGCGTCGATCACGAAGTTCTGGCCGCGCTGCTTGGTGGGCCGCACGCCGAGGGCTTCCGCGAGTTCGCGGATCTCGGCGGGGCCCAGGAGGGCGTCGGGGGTGGGGCTGGTCACGGACCAAGGGTACGGGCTGGAGATTTCCAGCCCGTCCGGCGTTTGAGGACGAGCGCGTTCAGCGCGAACGGGTGTCTGGGGGCAGAGCCCCCAGGAACAAGGACCGGGTAGGGGCGGCGGGGGCGAAAAACCACCCTCACCCACCCAACCGCGCCCCACAATGCGGCCAAGGACTGGCCCCCCGCCGTACGTACAGCTTCTTCGCGCGGAAGGTCTGTTCCGCCGCGGGGGCGTCCTGGGGCCGTCCCGCGCCGCCGAGGCCCTGCCAGGTCCGGGTGTCGAACTGGTAGAGCCCTCCATACGTACCGGAGGGATCGACCGCCCCGGGCCGCCCGCCGGACTCACAGGCCGCAAGCCCGGACCAGTTCAGGTGATCTGCCCCGCCGACGGACGTGGGCATCGGCTTCGTACCGACCCTCACCAACTGCGCCCGCGGCTCCCGCACCACCTCGGAACCGACCAGCCGCGGCTTCTGCTTGACGCCGTTGACGGTCCGCAGGAGATACGTGACCCGCCGGGCCCCCGGCTGCCCGGCCCGCTCGACCACCTCGGTGCCCCGGAACAGCGAGGGATCCCGGGTCCGCTCCACGGCGAACGGAATCGACTCCTCGCGGACCTCCTTGGTCCCGGTGACCCGCATGACGGTGACGGTCTGCCCGTCGCGGGGGAAGCTGCCGGGCGCGACGGAGGTGGTGTCCTGCCCGCGGAGTGTGATCCCGGCCTGGTCGAGGGCCTCGCGCACGCTCGCCGCGTTCGTACGGATCGTCCGCGCCCGCCCGTCCGCCATGATCGTCACGGTGCGCTCGGTGCGGACGTGGAGGGTCAGCCCGGCCCGGCCGATCCGCTGGGAGCGCGAGGTCGACACGTACGCCCCTTCCGCGCGCACCCCGAGCTGCCGGAGCGCCCCGTCCACCGTGTGTGCCGTCGTCCACACCTGGCGCCGTTGCCCGTCGAGGGTGAGGTGCACGGGGCGGCCGTAGTGCACGGCGACCTCGTCGCCGGTCGCGAGCGCCGTGCCGGGGGCGGGCGCGACCACGTCGTGCGCCCCTACGTCGACGCCCTCGTCGGCGAGCAGTTCGGTGACGTCGTCCGCGAAGGTGTGCAGCGTGCGCGGCTTCCCGTCGACGGTGAGCTCGATCGCCTTGTCGTTGGCGACGAAGGCGGAGGTGCCGCCGGCCAGGAACGCGACCACCAGCGCCTGCGGGAGCAGCCGCCGCAGGGAGTCGGGGCGCTCGCCGGTGCTCTTGTGCCGGGCCGCGCGCCGGGCCTCGGCACGTCCGCCGGGCCGCGGGGCGACCTGCCGGGGCAGCCGGGGCTCGGTGGGGAGGTCGGCCACGGGGGTGTACGCCCCGTAGGCGGGCGCGTACATGTCCTCGTAGCCGCCGCCATCACGTCCGTACGGCGGCTCGTACGGCGTCCCTGTGGTTCCTGCGGTTCCTGCGGTTCCTGTAGTTCCTGCGGTTCCGTACGTCTCGTACTGCGAGTTGCTCACGACGACACGCTCCAGGAGAGTCCGGATCGGGCGATCAGAACCTAGCGGAGCGGTCGTCACTCTCCAAAGCAAGGCAGCTACGCAGTGTCGCGACACTGCCCTGAGGTAGGGCCCGGAAGAACCCCCGGAAGTGTTATTCGTCAGTAATCAAACGCACGGGCGGTGTTCGCGGAGATCGAGGTCGCGAGCACGTCCTCGTCGATGCCCCGCACCGCGGCCATGGCGCGCACCGTGACCGGAATGAGATACGGCGCGTTAGGCCGTCCGCGGTACGGCGCGGGGGTCAGGAAGGGCGCGTCGGTCTCCACCAGGACGAGCTCCAGCGGCGCCATGGCGAGCGCGTCGCGCAGCGGCTGGGCGTTCTTGAAGGTCATGTTGCCGGCGAAGGACATGAAGTAGCCGGCGCGGGCGCACACCTCGGCCATCGCGGCGTCACCGGAGTAGCAGTGGAAGACGGTCCGCTCGGGGGCGCCCTCCTCCTTGAGGATGCGCAGCACATCGGCGTGGGCGTCGCGGTCGTGGATGACCAGGGCCTTGCCGTGCCGTTTGGCGATCTCGATGTGGGCCCGGAAGGACCGCTCCTGGGCGTCCTTGCCCTCGGGGCCGGTGCGGAAGTGGTCGAGCCCTGTCTCGCCGACGCCCTTGACCTGCGGCAGGGCGGCCAGCCGGTCTATCTCGGCGAGCGCCTCGTCCAGAGCGGCGGCACCGCCCGGCGCCCGCTCGCCCTGCCGGGACCAGCCGTCGGGGTCGCCGTGCACGATGCGGGGCGCTTCGTTCGGGTGCAGCGCGACCGTGGCGTGGACGGCGGCGTACGCGGCAGCCGTCTCGGCCGCCCAGCGCGAGCCCTTCACGTCGCAGCCGACCTGGACGACGGTCGTCACCCCGACCGACGCGGCCTTGGCGAGGCCCTCGTCCACCGTGCCGGACTGCATGTCGAGGTGGGTGTGCGAGTCGGCTACGGGCACGCGCAGCGGCACGGGGAGGGGCGGGGCTTCGGTCGTCCGGGAGGGCATACCCCGATTCTACGAAAGGGGCATGCCCGTTCTCACCCTGATTCCCTGCCAGGGGCGCCGGGTCAGCCGGCCTTGCGGTGCGCGAAGGGGTGCAGCAGATCCGAGAGGTGCCAGTGGTGCGTTTCCTTGGACGCTTCCCCGGTCTCCCCGAGGGTCTCGTCACGCGCCGCCTCGAGCTTGCGCCCCGACTGGGTCCGCTGCTGGAGGCGCTGGAGGGACTCCTGGACGGAGGACACCTGGCCGGCGCGCATGATGCGCACCACGTGGTTGTCGCAGTTCAGGCAGGTGGGGCGGCTCAGCGGCGACGGCACGACGCGGCCGTCCGCGACGTACATCACGAACTCGGCGCCTTCGGCGTCGCGGTGGTGCTCAATCTCGTACGACTGCTCCCACCCGTGCCCACAGCGCATGCAGGCGAAGGAATACGACTCGTTGACGACGGCGGTGGCCGCTGCGCTGCGGGGACCGGTCTGTCCTGCGATCTCATTCATGCCAGCTCCTCTGTCCGCTGGACAAGCGCCTCCGGCTGGCGGAGGCGGAGGGACGGTGCGTCCCTTCAATCAGTGGACGCTTCTCCCGGCGCGAGTGCATGAGACCTGTCGAGTGTTGGAGCCGTCTTGGCCTTTCCTTGCCACAACGCTCCTGGTGGGGGGCCTGTGCTTTGCCTTCAACAGTAGCCCTTTGCCCGCCTATGGGGCAGTGCTCGCAGCGTGCTGCCGGCGGCCTGCGGAGCGGGCTCTTCCGGAGCGTTTCCGGTGGTGCCCACGGGACCGACGAGGTACCGCTCCGGACCTACGAGGTACGAGGTACCGCTCCGGACCTACGAGGTACGAGGTGCCGCTCCGGACCTACGAGGTACCGCTCCGGGCCGCGTTCTTCGCCGCGACCACCGCGTCGAAGACCTCCCTCTTCGGAAGCCCGGCCTCCTCCGCCACCACCGCGATCGCCTCCTTGCGCCGCTCCCCCGCCTCTTCGCGCACCTGGACCCTGCGCACCAGTTCGGCGGCGTCCAGCTGCTCGGTCTTCTCGGGGGCGCCCTCGACGACAACGGTGATCTCACCGCGTACGCCCTCGGCGGCCCAGGTGGCGAGCTCGCCCAGCGGGCCGCGCTTGACTTCCTCGTACGTCTTCGTCAGCTCGCGACAGACGGCGGCCCGGCGCCCGGTGCCGAAGACCTCGGCCATCGCGGCGAGGGTGTCGTCCAGTCGGTGCGGTGCCTCGAAATAGACCAACGTCCGGCGCTCGTCGGCGACTTCGCGCAGCCGGGACAGCCGTTCGCCCGCCTTCCGCGGCAGGAAGCCCTCGAAGCAGAAGCGGTCGACGGGCAGCCCCGACAGCGCGAGCGCGGTGAGCACGGCGGACGGGCCCGGTACGGCGGTGACCTTGATGTCCTTCTCGACGGCGGCCGCGACCAGCCGGTAGCCGGGGTCCGACACGGACGGCATCCCGGCGTCGGTCACCAGCACCACCCGCGCCCCGCCGACCAGCGCCTCGACCAGCTCGGGCGTCCGGGCCGCTTCGTTGCCCTCGAAGTACGAGACCACGCGCCCGCCGACCTGTACGCCCAGCGCCTGGGTGAGCCGCCGCAGCCGCCGGGTGTCCTCGGCGGCGACGACATCGGCCCCGGCCAGCTCCTGGGCGAGCCGGGGCGGCGCGTCCGAGATGTCGCCGATGGGGGTGCCTGCCAACACGAGGATTCCTGTCACGGCCCCATCCTCGCAGGGCACCGGCGGGAGAACCTCATCCGGCCGGAAGGGCCCGGGCGCGGGACTCCCACAGAAGGGTTCCCTACGATGGCGCGGTGACCAGTACCGCGTCCTCCACGGACACCCGACAGGGCCGGGCCGCCGAAGACCAGCGGCCGTCGTGGCAGCAGCGGCTGCGCCGCTTCGGATACACGGCAGGGCCGACCATCGACGTACGCGACCGGCTGGTGCCGCCGTACGCCGAGCCCAGCCCCCGTATCTGGGCCACGATCGGGCTGCGCCACGAGCTCGCCGAGCGCCTCACGCGCTGGTCGGCGTGGGTGGGACCGCTCCTGGTGACGCTGGTCGCCGGGCTGATGCGGTTCTGGAACCTGGGCAGTCCCAGGGCGGTGATATTCGACGAGACGTACTACGCCAAGGACGCCTGGGCGCTGTTCAACCGCGGCTTCGAGGTCAACTGGGCCAAGGACGCCAACACCCTGATCCTCCAGGGTGACGGCAACGTCCGGATCCCGACCGACGCCGCATATGTCGTGCACCCGCCGGTCGGCAAGTACGTCATCGGGCTCGGCGAATGGATGTTCGGGTTCAACCCTTTCGGCTGGCGCTTCATGACGGCGGTGCTCGGCACGCTGTCGGTGCTGCTGCTGTGCCGGATCGGGCGCCGCCTGTTCCGCTCGACCTTCCTCGGCTGTCTGGCCGGCACGCTGATGGCGGTCGACGGCCTGCAGTTCGTGATGAGCCGCACCGCGCTGCTCGACGGCGTGCTCATGTTCTTCATCCTCGCCGCCTTCGGCTGCCTGGTCGTCGACCGCGACAGATCCCGCGCCCGACTGGCGGCCGCGCTCCCGCCGGACGAGGACGGTTTCGTACGCCCCGACGCTCATGTCGCCGAGACCACCCGTCTCGGCTGGCGCCCCTGGCGCTGGGCGGCCGGCCTCATGCTGGGCCTGGCCCTCGGCACCAAGTGGAACGCCCTCTACTTCCTGGCCGCGTTCCTCGTGATGGCCCTCCTCTGGGACGTCGCCGCGCGCCGCGTCGCCGGTGCCCGCCACCCGTACATCGCGGTCCTGAAGCACGACACGGGCATCACGTTCCTGGCCACAGTCCCGGTCGTGATCGCCACCTACCTGGTCTCCTGGACCGGCTGGATCCTCTCCCCGGACAACGGCAAGGGCGGCTACTTCCGCAACTGGGCCGTGACCGACGGCAAGGGCGGCAACTTCACCTGGCTGCCCGACTGGCTGCGCAGCCTGTGGCACTACGAGAACCAGGTGTACGAGTTCCACGTCGGCCTCTCGTCCCCGCACCCCTACCAGTCGAACCCGTGGAGCTGGATCGTCCTGGGCCGCCCGGTCTCCTACTTCTACGAGTCCCCGGCCCCCGGCCAGGACGGCTGCCCCACGGACGCGGGCGACAAGTGCGCCCGCGAGGTGCTGGCGCTGGGCACCCCGCTCCTGTGGTGGGCGGCCTGCTTCGCGATCCTCTACGTCCTGTGGCGCTGGGCCTTCCGCCGTGACTGGCGCGCGGGCGCGATCGCTTGCGCCATCGCGGCCGGCTACCTCCCCTGGTTCATGTACCAGGAGCGCACGATCTTCTTCTTCTACGCCGTCGTCTTCGTGCCCTTCCTCTGCCTGGCCGTCGCCATGATGATCGGCGCCATCATCGGCCCACCTGGCTCCACCGAACGCCGCCGCGTCATCGGCGCCACCGCCGCAGGTGTCCTGGTCCTCCTGATCGCCTGGAACTTCATCTACTTCTGGCCGATCTACACGGGGCAGGCCATCCCCATCGACCAGTGGCGGTCGCGGATGTGGCTGGACACCTGGGTCTAGGGCCAATCGTGAAACTTCACCCCCACATGTCACTCCCCCCGCATAGAGTGCGAAGAGAAGACCTTTTCTGAACGCGTTCAGAAGTTCGGGGAGGGTCCACGGGGAGGGGATCGCGCGATGCGCAAGGGGGCAAAGGCCGCCATCGTCGGCAGTGTGTTCGCGGTGATGGTGGGGGGTGCCGGATACGGCGCGTACAACGTGGTGACCGCGATCAGCGGGGACGCGGGGACCAGTGGGTCGTCCGGGCCCGCGCCGGTGAAGACCGGGCCGCCGAGCGCCGACGAGGTCAAGGACGCGTCGGCCAAGTTCTTCGCGGCCTGGGAAGAGGGCGACGCGGTCACGGCGGCGGCGCTGACGAACAACGACGCGGACGCGGAGCCGGTGCTGGAAAGCTACGGCGCCGCCGGACATATCACCGAGGTGCAGATCACGCCGGGCACACCGTCCGGTGCGTCCTTGCCGTTCTCGGTGAAAGCGACGGTGTCGTTCGACGGGAAGAGCAAGCCACTCTCGTACGACTCGGAACTGACCGTCGTACGCGGGCTCACCACCGGGAAGGCACTGGTCGACTGGCAGCCGTCGGTCATCCATCCCGAGCTGGAGAAGGGCGACACATTCGTCACGGGCGAGGCGGCGGACCCGCCGATCGAGGCCGTGGACCGGAACAACGTTGTCCTGACCGCGGAGAAGTACCCGTCGCTCGGACCGATCCTGGACGAACTGCGCGGCAAGTACGGCGAGTCCGCGGGCGGCACGGCGGGCGTCGAGCTGGCGATCCGGCACACGGACGAGACCGCGGGCGACACCACGCTCCTGACCCTCGCCAAGGGCGAGCCGGGCAAGCTGCACACGACGCTCAGCGCGAACGCGCAGGCGGCGGCCGAGAAGGCGGTCAAGGACTACGACAACTCGTCCGTGGTCGCCGTGAAGCCGAGCACCGGTGAGGTGCTCGCGGTCGCCAACAACCGCGACGACGGCTTCAACGCGGCGTTCCTCGGCAAGGTGGCGCCCGGCTCCACGATGAAGATCATCACCGCGGCGATGTTCATCGACAACGGCGTGACCTCGATGAACGGCCCGGCGCCCTGCACGTCGACCGCCGTCTGGCAGAGCCAGACCTTCAAGAACCTCACGGGCATGGCGCCCAACGAGAACGCCAGCCTCGCCAACAGCTTCATGCGGTCCTGCAACACCGCCTTCATCAATCTCATCGACGGCACCGACGCGAACCCGCTGACGGACGAGTCGCTGACGACCGAGGCACAGACCCGGTTCGGTCTGGGCCAGGACAACTGGAAGACCGGCATCGCGTCCTTCGACGGCAGCGTCCCCGCCTCCGGCGGCCCGGACCGCGCGGCGAACGCGATCGGCCAGGGCCAGGTCCAGCTGAACCCGCTGAACCTCGCCTCGGTGACGGCGACCGCCATCACCGGCACCTTCCGGCAGCCGGTCGTCGTCTCCCCCGAGCTCGACGGCCGCCAACTGGCCACCGCCAAGGGGCTGCCGTCGAACACGGTGTCGCAGCTCCGCTCTATGATGAACGCCACCGCCGTCAGCGGCACTGCCGCCAAGGCCATGGCGGGACTCGGCGGCAGCATCGGCGCCAAGACCGGCTCCGCCGAGATCGACGGCAAGGCCGTCTCCGACAGCTGGTTCACCGGCTACCGGAACGACGTCTCGGCCGCCGCGCTGGTCCAGGGAGGCGGCCACGGAGGCGACGCGGCCGGTCCGATCGTCGCAGCTGTGCTACGAAGCGGTGGCTGAAGTCACTCCTCACAGGGCGGGACCCTAGGGTGGTGCCTCTCGTTGAGGAGCATGTGGGCACGGGGGCACCAGGGGAACCAGCGGAGGACATTTAGCTGTGGGCAACAGAAGACGCGTCGCCGAGGGCAGGACCAAGAAGAAGACGAAGCCCGCCGTCCTCGGCGGGGTGATCGCCGTGGTCGTCGCGGGCGGGGCTTTCGGCGCCTACAGCCTGTACGGCGGTGACGCGGCGGCCGAGGGCAGGCCGTCGTCGACGACCACCGACGAGAAGGCCGTCAAGACCGGCCCGCTGTCCGCCACCGAAGTGACCGCCGCGGCCACGAAGTTCCTCACCGCCTGGCAGAGCGGCGACGTCACGACGGCGTCCGCCGCCACCGACGACGCGGCGGCCGCGAAGACCCTGCTGACCGGCTACACCAAGGACGCGCACATCACCGACGTGACGCTGACGAGCGGCACCCGGTCGGGAGCCGTCGTCCCGTTCACCGTCAAGGGCACGGTCACGTACGAGGACACGAGTAAGCCGCTGTCGTACGAGTCGAAGCTGACGGTCGTCCGACGGGCCAAGGACGGTGTTCCGCTGGTGAGCTGGCAGCCGTCCGTCGTCCACCCGGACCTCCAGGACGGCGACAAGCTGGTCACCGGCGAGGCCGGCACGCCCCCGGTCAAGGCCCTCGACAAGCACGGCGGCGAGCTGACGACGGCCAAGTACCCGTCCCTGGGCACGGTGCTCGACGGACTGCGCGAGAAGTACGGCAAGACGGCCGGAGGCAAGGCGGGCGTCGAACTCCAGGTGATCCGCAAGGCCGCGGCGGAGGGCGAGGAGAAGACCCCCGACAAGACGCTGCTGACGCTCAGCGAGGGCACGCCGGGGACCGTGAAGACGACGCTCAGCCCCACCCTCCAGGCCGCCGCCGAGGAGGAAGTGGCCAAGAAGGCCAAGTCGTCGGTGGTCCTGCTGAACGCCTCGACGGGCGAGATCCTCGCGGTCGCCAACCAGAGCCACGGCTTCAACACCGCCTTCCAGGGCTCCCTCGCCCCCGGTTCCACGATGAAGGTCATCACGGCGTCGCTGCTCATCGACGAGGGCCTCGCCTCGGCGGACGAACCGCACCCGTGCCCCAAGACCTTCACGTACGGCAACTGGAAGTTCCACAACGACGACGACTTCGAGATCAAGAACGGCACGTTCAAGGCGAGCTTCGCGCGCTCCTGCAACACCGCCTTCATCAGCCAGGCCCCCGAGCTGGAGGACGACAGCCTCACCAAGCAGGCCCAGCAGGCGTTCGGCCTCGGCATGGACAACTGGGCCATCGGCGTCCCGTCCTTCGACGGCGCGGTGCCCGTGCAGTCGGAGGCGCAGATGGCGGCCTCGCTGATCGGCCAGGGCGGCGTCCGCATGAACCCGCTGAACATGGCGTCGGTCGCCGCCACGGTCAAGACGGGCACCTTCCACCAGCCGTACCTGGTGGCCCCGACCGTGGACAACCGCAAGCTCGCCACGGCCTCCCGCACCCTGTCCGCCGACACCCTCTCCCAGCTCCGCGAACTCATGCAGTACACCGCCTCGTCCGGCACCGCCGCCGAGGCGATGTCCGGCCTCGGCCCCGACTACGGCGCGAAGACCGGCTCGGCCGAGGTCGACGGCCAGGACAAGCCGAACGGCTGGTTCACGGCATACAAGGGCGACTTGGCAGCCGCGGGCGTCGTCCAGCAGGGCGGCCACGGCGGCGACACGGCGGGGCCGATCGTGGCGGCGTTGCTGAAGGCGGGAAGCTAGCCGCCTGTCTTGGCTGCGGGCAATCGTGCCGCCCTAGCTCGCTCCAGCTGCGGGCAATCGTGCCGCCCTAGCTCGCTCCAGCTGCGGGCAATCGTGCCGCTGGGGCGGCGCCTGTCCCAAAGAAGCGGCACCCCGTAAGCGCTGGGCTGCGCACCCACCCCGGCGTCGGCACCACCCCCGGCCCACCCACCGGAACTCGCTCGCATGCCCCGTACACCCACCACTACGGTGCCTTTCATGACCGCACCAGACGAGAACGCCGCGAGCCCCCGCTTCGCCGAGGCCCTGCGCGACCTGGGCCTCGGCGACCTCATCCCCCAGGTCCGGCGCTTCCCGGACGCGACCCGCACCGCCGCCGAGGCCGCCGCCGCGATCGGCTGCGAGCTGAGCCAGATCTGCAAGTCGCTGATCTTCGCGGCGGACGGGGTGCCCGTACTCGTCCTCATGGACGGCGCCTCCCGAGTCGATGTCGAGCTCGTACGGCGGGAGTTGGGCGCCGAGAAGGTGACCCGGGCGAAGGTGGACCTGGTGCGGGAGACGACGGGGTACGCCATCGGCGGCGTACCGCCCTTCGGACACCGTTCCAAGACCCGTGTCTTGGCGGACCGTTCGCTGCTCGACCACGAAACGGTGTGGGCCGCCGCGGGCACCCCGTACGCGGTCTTCCCGATGGACCCCAAGACCCTGATCACCCACGCGGGCGGCACACTGGTGGACGTGCGCGAGCAGACCCCGTGACCCCGCTGGTCACCGCGGCCGTCCTGTTCGCCGCGGTCACCCACGCCTGCTGGAACGCGATCGCGCATCGCATCACCGACAAGCTGGTCGGCTTCACGCTCATCGCGGGCGGCGGCATGCTGATCGGGCTGGCCATGACGCCGTTCACGCCGGTGCCCGCGTCCGGGGCGTGGCCGTATCTGATCGCGTCGGCCGTGATCCACATCGCGTACTACGTCCTGCTGATGCGCTCCTTCCGGCTCGGCGACTTCGGACAGGCCTATCCGATAGCCCGGGGTACCGCTCCCCTCATCGTCACCGGACTGGCGGCGGTCTTCGCGCACGAGGTGCCCAACGGGTGGGCGGCGGCGGGGATCGCGCTGTCCTGCGCGGGGCTGACCGGCGTCGCGCTGTGGGGGCTGCGGGGGCATCGCCCCAACTGGGCGGCGATCGGCGCGGCGTTGGCGACAGGGGTGTCGATAGCCGCGTACACCGTCGTGGACGGCCTGGGCGTACGCGCCTCCGGTTCCTCGCTCGGGTACATCGCCTATCTGATGGCCATCGAGGGCTTCGTGATCCCGGTGTACGCGGCGTACCGCTGGCGCGGCGAACTCATCACCGTCCTACGCCCGTTCGCCGCCCTCGGCCTGCTCGGCGCGGCCCTCTCCGTCGCGGCGTACGGGCTGGTCCTCTGGGCCCAGACCCGCGCCGAACTGGCGCCCATCGCCGCTCTGCGCGAGTCCTCGATCATCGTCGGCGCGGCCATCGGCGCGATCTTCTTCAAGGAACGGTTCGGGGCGCCCCGGATCGCGGCGGCGGGGCTCCTGGTGGTGGGGATCGGGCTGATGCTGCACACGGGGTGAGTCGCATGCAGGGGGACATGCAGGAAGATCCGGGTCAGCTCCGCCAGTCGCCGACGCCGTCCCATGCCCGCGCGATCGTGGGTTCCAGATCCGGGCGGCCATGGGTCTCGCCCACCTCGAAGAGCAGGTCCCGCATGCGGTCCGTGCCGCTGCGGTCGTGCAGGCGCTGCCCGATGGCGCGTATCTCGGGCAGATTGCCGGGCACCCCTTCGCGGGACGTGACGAGCTTGATCATCCGCTTGGCCAGCTGTTCCACGTACCGGGTCGATCCGTTGTCCGGCGGAACCTCCCTCGGTGTCTGGCGACCACCGCCGAGCCAACTGCGCACCTTCTGAATCAAGGTCTCTCTCCCGCCCCGTTCTTCGTGGGAAGAGCATAGACAGCGGGGAGAGCATGGACAGCGGTTCTAGACTCGGGCCATGGACAGGACCGACCGCGCCAGCCGGGTGATCGCCGCGTCACCGGCGACCGTCTACGGCGCTCTCCTCGACCGGGAGTCCCTGGAGGCCTGGTTGCCGCCGGACGGCATGCGCGGACGGGTCGAGCGGTGGGATCCCCGGCCCGGTGGCGGGTTCCGGATGGTCCTCACCTACCTCGACGCCACCGACAGCCCCGGCAAGACTTCGGACGCGACGGATGTCGTCGATGTCGGGTTCGCCGACCTGGTGCCACCGGAGCGCGTGGTGCAGCGGGCGGTGTTCGAGGCCGACGACCCGTCGTACGCGGGCACCATGACGATGACCTGGCAGCTGGCTGCCGCCGGTGACGGGACCGAGGTGACCGTCACCGCCACGGATGTGCCGCCCGGCATCGACCAAGAAGCACACGAGACCGGGATCGCCTCCTCGCTGGCCAACCTGGCGTCGTACGTCGAAGGGACCGGCTGACTCAGGTCGGCTGCGGCCCGGGCCAACGCTGGTGAGCGCACCGGCCAGGCTCACCAGCCCCGGGGTTCAGCGCCCCACAACCCCCCGCACCGCCCCCACCAACGCCTGCGCCCGCGCATCCGCCGTCACGCTCTTGCGGAAGCCGTTCGTCACATACCCGAAGGCGATCCCCGACTCGGGGTCCGCGAAGCCGAGTGCGCCGCCCCGGCCGGGGTGCCCGAAGGAGCCCGCGGACAGCAGTGGGGACGCGGTGCCGTGCAGCATGTACCCGTGCCCGAAACGGGTGTTGACGACCAGGACACGGTCAGGTCCGGCGGACTGTTCCGCGCGGGCCGCCGAGACGGTGGCCGGGGAGAACAGCCGCACGCCGTCCACCTCCCCGATCAGCGAGGCATAGAAGCGGGCGAGGCCCTCCGCCGTGGCGATCCCGTTGGAGGCGGGCAGGACGGCCGCCCGGTACGCGGCATCGTTCTCGTCCGCCGGCGGGGTGATCGCGGCAAACGCGCGGCGCGTCAGCGACGCGGAATCCGCGTACGCCTCGGAGACCGACCGCTTGGGCCGGGTGTGCAGACCGCCCGCCGCCGGCGGTCCCTCGACCTGCCCGACCCGGCCGACCCGCGCCGCCACCGCGTCCGGCAGCCCGACCCACAGGTCCAGTCCCAGCGGTCCGGCGATCTCGTCGGCGATCCAGTCACCGATCGAGCGCCCGGTCACCCGCCGTACCACTTCGCCGGTCAGCCAGCTGTACGTGTGTGCGTGGTATCCGTGGTCGGTGCCCGGCTCCCACAGGGGTGTCTGCGCGGCCACCGCCGCGGCCCCGAGATCGGGATCCGCCGCCTCGGCCGGTGTCAGCGGGTGGTCGAGGACGGGCACGCCGGCCCGGTGCGCGAGGACATGGCGTACGAGTGTCCGCTCCTTGCCCCGTGCCTTGAACTCCGGCCAGTACGCGCCGACCGGAGCGTCGAGGTCCAGCCGACCGCGCTCGGCCAGCATGAGGAGTACGGCGGCGGCCACGCCCTTGGTCGCGGAGCGCACGATCTGCGCGGTGCCCCGCTCCCAGGGCACGTCGGTGTCGACGTCACGTGTGCCGCCCCACAGGTCGACGACCTTGTGCCCGTCGCGGTACACAGCGACGGCGGCGCCCCGGTCCCCGAGCGCGTCGAAGTTCGCCGCGAACACCTCCCTGACCGGCTCGAAGCCCTCGGCCACTGTGCCGTTCACGTCCACGTCCGCACTCCCTGTCGCCACCCGACTGCCAACACTGCGTGCAACACACATGCAGAGCCCGCGATTCCTAGCCGAGCAGGATCGTGACCTCGATGTTGCCGCGGGTGGCGTTGGAGTACGGGCAGACCTCGTGGGCCTCGTCCACCAGCTTGGCCGCGAGGTCCTGGTCGACGACGGGGAGCGAGACGCTCAGGGCGACCGCGAGGCCGTACCCGCGCAGTTTGTTGGGGCCGATGCCGACCTTCGCGGCGACCGTGGAGCCGGAGAGGTCGAAGCCGGAGCGGCGGCCCACCATGACCAGCGCGTTGTGGAAGCAGGAGCTGTAACCGGCCGCGAACAGTTGCTCCGGGTTCGTGCCGTTGCCGTCCCCGCCGAGCGCCGGCGGCATCGCGACCTTCAGTTCGAGCTGGCCGTCCTGGCTGGTGACGTAGCCGTCCCGGCCGCCGTGCGCGGTGGCCTCGGCGACGTACATGATCTTTGTCGGGCGGGTGTCGACAGTGGTGCCGTCGATCATGGCGGGACCTCCCCCGGGGCGGGCGGCGCAGGAGCGGGCGATTGCATCGCGCACACGTTATCGAGCGGCACGAGCATCTTGTTACCGGGGGGTAGCAAGGAGGGGCGGCCGCAGCTCAGCGGGGTTTCGCGACCTTGTCCTCGGTCACGCGCCCGTCGTCCTTGCTCTCGGTCACGCGCCCGTCGTCCTCGCTCTCGGTCACGCGCCCATCGTCACGGAGCGCGGGTCGAAGCCGAAGGGCAGCTCCAGACGGTGGGTGCGCATCAGCTCGTCGTCGGCGAGCAGTTCGCCGGTCCTGCCGTCGGCCGCGATCACGCCGTCGCTGAGGATGAGGGCGCGGGGGCACAGTTCGAGGGCGTACGGCAGGTCGTGCGTGACCATGAGGACGGTCACGTCCAACGACCGCAGGATGTCGGCGAGTTCGCGCCGCGAGGCGGGGTCGAGGTTGGAGGACGGCTCGTCGAGGACGAGGATCTCCGGCTCCATCGCCAGTACGGTCGCCACGGCGACCCGGCGCCGCTGCCCGAAGGAGAGGTGGTGGGGCGGGCGGTCGGCGAAGTCCGCCATACCGACCTGCGCAAGGGCGGTGCGGACCCGCTCCTCCAGCTCGGCGCCCTTCATCCCGGCCGCGGCAGGACCGAAGGCGACGTCCTCGCGCACGCTCGGCATGAACAACTGGTCGTCCGGGTCCTGGAAGACGATGCCGACCTTGCGCCGGATCTCCGCCATGTGCTGCTTGCCGACGGGGAGTCCGGCCACCGTCACGGTCCCGGCGCCGCCGTTCAGGATGCCGTTGAGATGCAGTACGAGGGTGGTTTTTCCGGCGCCGTTCGGGCCGAGCAGCGCGACACGCTCACCGCGCGCGACGGTGAAGTCGATGCCGAAGAGGGCCTGGTGGCCGTCGGGGTAGGCGAAGGCCAGTCCGGCGACTTGGAGAGAGGGGGTCATCACAAGGTCCATCCCAGCAGACACACCACGAGCGCGGCGAGCGGAAGGGCGAGGGCGCACGACCACTGCGCCCGGGACGCGGTCACCTCGTCGATGATCGGCATCGAACCGGCGTACCCCCGGCTCACCATGGCGAGGTGCACGCGCTCGCCGCGCTCGTAGGAGCGGATGAACAGGGCACCCGCGGACTTCGCGAGCACCCCCCAGTGTTTGATGCCGCTCGCCTCGAACCCGCGCGACTCCCGCGCGATCCGCATCCGCCGCATCTCGTCCGCGATGACATCGCCGTACCGGATCATGAAGGACGCGATCTGTACGAGCAGCGGCGGGAGCTTCAGGCGTTGCAGGCCGAGGAGGAGCTCGCGCAGTTCGGTGGTGGAGGCGAGGAGTACGGAGGCGGCGACGCCGAGGGTGCCCTTGGCGAGGACGTTCCAGGCGCCCCACAGCCCGTTCACGCTCAACGACATGCCGAGGACGTCGACCCGCTCGCCCTCCGCGACGAACGGCATGAGCACCGCGAAGGCGACGAACGGGACCTCGATGAGCAGCCGGTTCAGCAGGAAGGAGGCGGGGACGCGGGCCTGGTACGCGACGACCGCGAGGAGGACGGCGTACAGCGCGAACGCCCACATCGCCTCGCGCGGGGTGGAGACGACCACGATCACGAAGGCGAAGGTGGCCGCGAGTTTGGTGTGCGGCGGCAGGGCGTGCACGGGCGAGTGGCCGCGCCGGTAGAGCTTGTGAGCGTGACCGGCGCCCATGTCAGGCGACCTGCGAAGGGGACACGTCGGTCGTACGGCGCCTGCGGACCGCCCAGAAGACGCCGGTGCCCGCGACGACGGTGACGCCGACGCCGATGACGCCCGCGAGGCCGCCGGAGAGCCGGGCGTTCGAGACGTCCTTGACTCCGTAGTCGGCGAGCGGGGAGTCGGCAGCGGCGTGCTCCTCGGCGGCCGCGGAGATGCCCTTGTCCTCGGCGACCTTTTCCAGGCCGTCGGGGCTCGCGGAGGCGTAGAAGCTGACGAACCCGGCGAGGACCAGGGAGGCGACGAGTCCGGTGATCCACACCTTGCGGTGGGGGGTGCGGGCGGCGACGGGGACCGGGACCGGGGCGGCCTCGGGTGCGTCGACCAGCTCGCCGTTGACGCGCAGCTTGAGCTGCTGGGTCAGGCCACGCGCTCCGTACACGAGATCCGGTCGTACGGCGATGACGGCGCCGACCGTGAGCGCGGTGATCGCGGCCTCGCCGATGCCGATGAGGATGTGGACGCCGACCATCGCGGTGGCGACCTTGTCGATCGAGACGTCGGTGGTGCCGCCGAGTGCGTAGATCAGGGTGAAGGCGACGGCGGCGGCCGGTACGGAAAGCAGCGCGGAGACGAAGGCGGCGGCGGTGATGGAGCGGCGTCCGCGCGGGAGCACCTTCACCAGGCCGCGGAACACGGCGTACGCGACGACCGTGGTGACGATCGCCATGTCCGTGATGTTCACGCCGAGCGCGGTGAGGCCGCCGTCCGCGAAGAGGATGCCCTGCATCAGCAGGACCACGGAGACGCAGAGGACCCCCGTATAGGGGCCGACGAGTATCGCTGCCAGCGCACCCCCCAGCAGGTGTCCGCTGGTCCCGGCGGCGACCGGGAAGTTCAGCATCTGCACGGCGAAGATGAAGGCGGCGACCAGGCCGGCGAGCGGCGCGGTCTTCTCGTCCAGCTCACGGCGCGCCCCTTTGAGGCTCACGGCGATGGCACCGGCGGCGACTACTCCGGTGACCGCGGAGACGGGGGCGTTGATGAATCCATCTGGCACATGCACCGTACGAGAATAGCGCCTTGTTGCGAATGCTTCGCAAGAGCGAGATGGCCATGAATAAGCGGGCGGGCATCGGGCAGGAGCATGGGGGCAGGTCCTGGGGAGGTCAGGCGTGCACCGACAGCGGAAGCGGAATCCGCCGAGTGTGCGACATTGGAGAGGTGACGGATTCATAGATTCCGCACAGGTTACACAGCGTAAGGAGTCGGCTCATGTCCGCTGTCGAGCAGTACGCACGCGCTCATATCGTCACCGACACCGCAGACACCGCCGCCGACGAACACCGGGTCGTCCCCATCGCCCTTCGCTACGACCCCGAAGCCGACCCCCGCCAGGTCCACGTCACCCTGCCCGGCCCCCACGAGTGGGTCCTCGCCCGCGAGTTGCTCGAACAGGGCCTGCGGGTCCCCGTCAGCGACGGCGACGTACGCGTCTGGCCCCTCGGTCGCGTGCAGGCCGTCGTGGAGTTCCACTCCGCGGAGGGCGTGGCGGTCGTGCAGTTCGAGTCGAAAACGCTGCTGCGGTTCTTGCGTCGTACGTATATGGCGGCGGCGCCGGTGGCTCGCTGACGCTTACTGCGGGGCTACAGCGCCGATACGTGGGCCACGAAGTCCGTCCACGCGGTGGGGTCCACGCTGAGGTGGGCGCCCTGGGTGTTCTTGGAGTCGCGGACGTGGATGGTGGCGGGGGCCATGGCTATCTCGACGCAGTCGCCGGGTTCGCTGCTGTCGCTGTAGCTGCTCTTGAACCAGTCCAGCGCCACCTCGACGCAGTCGCCCGGTTCGGGGCCGCTGCTGTAGCTGCTCTTGAACCAGTGAAGTTCCCTGGCAGTCATAGTCTCCCCAGCAGTTGCTCGATGAAGGCTTGCGACTCCCTCGGCGTGAGAGCCTGCGCCCGGATCATCCCATAACGCAGTTCAAGGATCCGAAGATCCCTGGGGCTTGAGACCGGGCGCCCGTTGAACGCGCCGTCGGAACGCCCAACCGCTGCGCCATCGGGAAACTTCAGCACCTCGATCAGGCCATGCATGCCAGCGTGCTCCTCCCGGTCTGTCGGCATGACCTGGAGCGAGACGTTCCGCAACTGCCCGAGCCCCAGCAGGTGTTCGAGCTGTCGGCGCAACACCATCTTGCCCCCGAGGGGGCGTTCCAACGTCACCTGTTCCTGGATGAAACAGAGCGCTGGAGCCGGATCCTGCTCGAAGACGGACTTGCGGGCCATGCGCGCGGCGACCTCACGCTCCATCACACCCTGGGAGAGGGCGGGTTGCCGGTTCTCGAACATGGCAGCTGCATACTCAGGCGTCTGCAACAGGCCATGGATGTGGTGGGTGCTGTAGAGCAGCTGCTCAACCGCCCGCGCCTCCAGCTGAGCAAGCTCCCGCACCTTCTTCGGATAGCGGGCCTTCTCCGTGTGCACCCGCAGCGCGGCGATCGCCCCGCCCGCGTGCAGCACCTCGTCCGCCTGGTACAGGAACTCCAGCCGGGGGATCCGCGCCCCGCGCTCGATCTTGCGGACCATGTCCTCGCCGTACCCCATGGCCTCCCCGAAGTCGGCCGCGCTCATCCCCGCGGCCTCCCGGTGGAACTTGATGACACCGCCGACGACCTCGATCATCGGCGCCATCTCGTCCCCGGGCTCGATGCCCCAGCCGGCCTCGTCCACGCCCTCGTCCACGCCCTCGCTCATCGCCCACCTCCAACGCGCACTCGTACCCGTACGGCACGGAGACAGCCGAGACAGCCCGAGACAAACGCCGGACAGTAACGGTACGTACACGCGCCGCGACTCCTCACCGTACGCAGAGTCGGCCACGCTGAGTGATGTGAATCAAGAAACCGCCGCCCCTCACCCCCAACTCGGTCACCCCATCCGCAACTTCAGCGTCCTCCTGTCCCCCACGCCTCGCGGTGCCCGACTGGCCCGACTGCTGGCCGTCGAGCAACTGCGCAGCTGGGAGCTGCCGTTGGAGGCGCCGAGCCAGATCGTCGCCGAGCTGGCGGCCAACGCCGCGACCCACGGGCGAGTCCCGGGCCGCGACTTCCGCCTCACGCTCTACGTCGTCGGCGGCACGCTCCGTATCGAGGTCACGGACACACGCGGTGACCGCCTCCCCCGGCTCAACCCGGCAGAGTCGCACGCGGATTCAGGACGTGGCCTACTCCTCGTGGACGCACTGGCAGATCGCTGGGGCGTGACATCGGGACTGCCGCCCCGCAAGACGGTCTGGGCGGAGGTGGGCGTCCTGTGCCTTCTCGAAGCCCCGGCCCTCCAGCGGCAGTGAGACCCGCACAAACGACAGGGCGCCCCACCTCAAGTGGGACGCCCCGTCAGTCGCTACGCGAACCTCAGACCGGTGCCAGCTCCCGGTCCTCGTCCTTGCCGCGCCGTTCCTCATCCAGCTTGCGCAGCCCCTCGCCCTCGACGTCGACGTTCGGGAGGACGCGGTCGAGCCACTTCGGGAGCCACCAGGCCTTCTTGCCGAGGAGGGCCAGGACCGCCGGAACGATCGCCATGCGGACGATGAAGGCGTCGAAGAACACCGCGATCGCGAGGCCGAAGCCGATCATCTTGATCATCGACTCGGTGGAGCCGATGAAGCCGCCGAAGACGGCCATCATGATGATGGCGGCCGCGGTAACGACGCGGGCACCGTGGTTGAACCCGGTCACGATCGCCTGGTTGGGCCGCTCACCGTGGACGTACGCCTCGCGCATGCGGGTCACGAGGAAGACCTCGTAGTCCATCGCGAGACCGAAGACGACGCCCACCATGAAGATCGGCATCATCGACATGATCGGGCCGGTCTCCTCGACGCCCAGCAGGCCGGCGAACCAGCCCCACTGGAAGACGGCGACGACGGCGCCGAGCGCGGCCAGCACCGAGAGCAGGAAGCCGAGGGCCGCCTTCAGCGGGACCAGGATCGAGCGGAAGACCACGATCAGGAGGAGGAAGGCGAGGCCGACGACGAGCGCCAGATACGGGATCAGCGCGTCGTTGAGCTTCTGTGAGAAGTCGATGTTCATCGCCGTCGTGCCGGTGACCAGCACCTGCGCGCCGGTGTCCGCCTTGATGTCGCCGGCCTCGCCACGGATGGCGTGCACCAGGTCCTCGGTGGTGATCGAGGAGGGCTTGGAGTCCGGGATGACGTTGATCGTGGCGGTGTCCCCGGCCTCGTTCAGCGGCGACGCCGTCACCGACACCACATCGTCAAGGCCCTTGATCCGGTCGGTCACCGTGGTGACGGCGGCCTCCGGGTCGTCGCTCGCCTTCACGTCCGCGACGATCATCAACGGGCCGTTGAAGCCTGGTCCGAAACCGTCGGACAGCGTGTCGTACGCCCGGCGCTGGGTCGTGGACGTCGGCTGCGAACCGTCGTCGCCCAGGCCCAGTTCGAGCGAGGTCGCCGGAATCGCGGCGGCGCCGAGCGCGACGACACCGAAGAGGAGGACGGCGACCGGACGACGTACGACGAAGCTCGCCCAGCGGGTGCCCATGTTGGGCCTGCCCGCCTTCTTGGCGGCGCGCGCTCCCCCGAGCAGCTTGCTCTTCTTGCCCGCGGGCTGGACCCTCTTGCCGGCGAAGCCGAGCAGCGCCGGGATCATCGTCAGAGCGATCAGTACGGCGATCACGACCGTGCCCGCCGCCGCGACACCCATCTTCGTCAGCATCGGAATGTTCACGACCGACAGGCCGACCAGCGCGATGACCACGGTGAGGCCGGCGAAGACGACCGCGGAGCCCGCCGTGCCGACGGCCCGCCCGGCCGCTTCCTCGCGTTCGCGGCCCTCGGCCAGCTCGGCTCGGTAGCGGGAGACGATGAAGAGCGCGTAGTCGATACCGACCGCGAGCCCGATCATCATCGCGAGGGTGGAGGTGGTGCTGCCGAGGTCGAGCGCCTTCGCCAGGACCGTGATGGTCGAGATGCCGATGCCCACGCCGATCAGCGCGGTCAGCAGCGGCAGTCCGGCCGAGATCAGCGAGCCGAAGGTGATGACGAGGACGACCGCGGCGACCGCGATACCGATGATCTCGGTGGATCCGGTCTCGGGCACCGCCTGGAGCGCGTCACCGCCGATCTCGACGGTCAGCCCACCGGCCCGCGCCTCCTGAGCCGCGTCCTCCAGGGCCTCCTTCGAGGAGTCCTGCAACTCCATGCCGGAGACCTTGTACGAGACCTGCGTGTACGCGATCGTCCCGTCCTTGGAGATCGACTTGCTCTCGTACGGGTCGGTGACGGAGGTGACTTCGGAGCCGTCGCCGAGTGCCTCGACGGCCTTCTCGACGGTCGCCTTGTTCTCCGCGTCCTTCATCTTCTCGCCGCTGGGCGCCTTGAAGACGACACGTGCGGTCGCCCCGTCGGCGCTCATGCCGGGGTTGCGCTGTTCCAGCAGGTCGAAGGCCTTCTGCGCTTCCGTGCCGGGTATCGAGAAGGAACTGGTGCCCGCGGCGGGTGCGCTTGCCGCGCCGACACCCGCGAGGGTGAGCAGCGCCACCCAGATCAGGGCGACGAAGTGCCGTCGCCTGAAGGCGAGTCGGCCGAGTTTGTAGAGAAACGTAGCCACGAGGGCGTACTCCCGGTCAGGTCGTGGGATGGCAAAGGGCCGGTGCGATCACCCGCTGGGGGAACGGATGAGGGCAGAGGGGATCAGCCCGACGACGTGAGCGGTCGCGTCAGGTGCAACTACAGGGATTTGTAACAGGGTTGAGGAGGTCAGGCGCCGAGAGCAGGGAGGATCACGGCGTCGACATACGAGGTGAGGAAAGCCTGGGTCGGCGGAAGTTCGTCGATCAGTGTCCGGGCCGCGAAGCCACCGACCAGCATGTGCATCACGAAGTCGATCGCGGGGTTGTCCGGACGGACCTCGCCCCGCTCGATGGCACGTTGCAGCATGCGCCGAATCTCCGCCATCTCCGGCTCGATGAGCAGCTCCCGGAAGGCGCGCAGGAGATCGGGGTGCGTGTGTGTCGCCATGGCCAGTCCCCGCATCAACGCCGAGTTCTGTTCCATGTGACAGTCGTCCTCACGCACCACCATCGCGTGGAAGTCGCCCCGCAGGGACCCGGTGTCGGCGTAGGCGGAGAAGCCCCGCTTCTGGTGCCGCATCGCCCTGGCGACGAGCTCCGCCTTGCCGCCCCACTGGCGGTAGAGGGTGGCCTTGCTCGACTTGGTGCGGGCGGCGACGGCGTCCATCGTCAGGGCGTCGTAACCCACCTCCCGAAGCAGGTCGAGCACAGCCGCGTAGAGCTCGGCCTCACGCTCGGGCGTGATCCGACTGCGTCGCGCCGTTGCGGCTTCAGTCATCCCACTCACCTTCTCCTGCTCGGCGCACGGAGCGGGAGAGCTCCGGACGACACGGTTCTTACGTCTCTGAACATACCCCGAGAGCGAGCGAAACGAAACCGTTTCGTACGTGTCGTGTGTCACGGGTTCGTGGCTCAACCCCGCAACCGACCCCCGCGCACAAGTTGCCAAGGCCCTCCGAGCGGAAAAGCATAGGGAGGTGAGCGACACGTACGAGAACGATCCCAAGGACACGTACGAGAACGCGACCCCCGGGGAGAGCGCCCCCGGATACCTGCGCTTCCCGCACCTCAGTGGCGACCGGCTGTGCTTCGCGGCCGAGGACGACCTGTGGGTGGCCCCCCTCGAAGGACCGGGCCGCGCCTGGCGCCTCACCGTCGACCGTACCAAGATCGGCCACCCCCGCTTTTCCCCCGACGGCCGCCACATCGCCTACACGAGCTGGCGCAGCTTCGTCCCGGAGATCCATCTGGCGCCGGTGGACGGCGGTCCCGGCCGACAGCTCACCTACTGGGGCAGCGCCGACACCCAGGTCTGCGGCTGGTCACCCCCCGACAAGGACGGAAACAGCGACATCCTCGCCGTCGCCTCGCACGGCCAGCCCTTCTCCTACTTCACCTGGGCCTACAGCGTCCCCACCACCGGCGACCCCGGCGGCAAGCTCCCCTGGGGCCCGGTCTCCGACATCGCGGTCGCCGACATCGGCGGCGAGCGCCGGACCCTGCTGCTCACCGGCACCCCACCGCACGAGCCGGCCGCCTGGAAGCGCTACCGGGGCGGCGCCACGGGACGGCTCTGGCTGCACGGCAGGCGCCTCCTCGCCGACCTCGAAGGCCACCTCGACAGCCCCATGTTCGTCGGCGGCCGCATCGCCTTCCTCTCCGACCACGAGGGCGTCGGGAACCTGTACTCGTGCGCGTACGACGGCTCCGGCCTGCGCCGCCACACCGACCACGACGCGTACTACGCCCGGCACGCCTCCAGTGACGGCACCCGGGTCGTCTACCAGTGCGCGGGCGATCTGTGGATCGTCGACGACCTGTCCGTCGACTCGATTCCGCGTCGGCTCGATGTCCGGCTCGGCGGTCCGCGCGCGGGACGCCGTACGTACCAGGTGCCGGCCGCCCAGCACGTCGACAGCATCTCCGTGGACGAGACGGGCCGGGCGAGCGCCGTCGTCGTACGCGGCAGCCTCTACTGGCTCACCCACCGCGACGGCCCCGCGCGCACCATCGCGGACACCCCGGGCGTACGGGTCCGGCTCCCCGAGATGCTCGGCTCCGGCGGCCAGGTCGCCTACGTCACCGACGCGGAGGGCGAGGACGCCGTCGAGATCGCCTACCTCCCGCGCGCGAGCGGCGAACGCGAACCTCGCCGCCTCGCCACCGGCGAACTGGGCCGCGTACAGGAACTGGTGTCCGACCCACAGGGCGAGCGCCTCGCGATCGCGTCGAACGACGGGCGGCTGCTGCTCCTGGACGCGTCCGAGGAATCGAACGGCGAGGTCACCGAGGTCATCCGGTCCATCAACGGACCGGTGCGCGATCTCGCCTTCTCGCCGGACGGGGCCTGGCTGACCTGGGCGCACCCCGGGATCGGCCGCTCCCTGCGCCAGATCAAGATGGCGCGAATCTCCCCGAAGGGACAAGGGGACCGTCTGATCGTCGACGTCACCAACGGCCGCTTCGAGGACGAGAATCCGGTGTTCACGCGGGACGGCCGCTATCTGGCCTTTCTGTCGTGGCGGGGCTTCGACCCGGTGTACGACGTCCACACCGGGGACCTCTCCTTCCCGCTCGGCTGCCGTCCCTACCTGGTACCTCTGTCGTCCGCGACCCCCTCCCCCTTCGCGCTCAACCCCGACGGGCGGCCGGTCGCGGGAGGCCTGGACCCGGTCGAGGACGACGCGGGCGACGGCTCCACGGTGACCGTCGAGATCGAGGGCCTGGAGAGCCGGGTGACGCCGTTCCCGGTCACCGCATCCAAGTACTCGGCGCTCTACCCGGTCGCGGGCGGCGGCCTGGTCTGGCTGCGCTGGCCGATCTCGGGCGCGCTCGGCGAGACCTTCGCCAACCCCGACGACACCTCCGGCCAACCCACCCTCGAGTACTTCAACATCGCCAAGGCGAAGAAGTCCGAACTCGTCGACCATCTCGACTGGTTCGCGGTGAGCGGCGACGGCAGCCGGCTCGTCGTGGTCGACGAGGGCGACCTGCGCGCCGTCCCCTCCACCGAGTCCGGCGACGGCGACTCCACGGTCTGGATCGACCTGCGCCGCATCCTGCACGAGGCCGATCCACCCGCAGAGTGGCGCCAGGCGTACGAGGAGGCGGGCCGCATCATCCGCGCGTACTTCTGGGAGCCACACATGTGCGGCATCGACTGGGACGCGGTGCTCGCGCAGTACCGCCCGCTGGTCGAACGGGTCGCTTCCCCCGACGAGTTCGCGGATCTGCTCCGCGAGGTGCTCGGCGAACTGGGCACCTCGCACGCGTACGTCTCCGCCGCCCGCCGCAATGAGGGCCCGGCCCACTACCAGCGCCTGCAGGGTCTCCTCGGCGCCAACCTCGTCCGACGGGACGGGAGTTGGATGCTCAAGCGGATCCTGCCCGGCGACTCCTCGGACTCCAAGGCCCGTTCACCGCTGGCCGGCACGGGGATCCGCGAGGGCGCGATGCTGACCCACGTCGACGGACGGCCGGTGGACCCGCTCACGGGCCCGTATCCGTTGCTGGCGGGGGCGGGCGGTACGACGGTGGAGCTGACGTTCACACCGGCGGAGTCCACGTCGGCCGGGTCCAAGTCGGTGCGGTCCACGTCGGCTGAGTCCACGTCGGTGCGGGGCGAGGGACGGTCGCGTCGGGTCGCGGTGGTCCCGCTCATCGACGAGCGGCCGCTGCGCTACCAGGACTGGGTGGCCAAACGCCGGGACGTCGTACGGGAGTTGAGCGGCGGGCGCTGCGGCTACCTGCACATCCCCGACATGGGCGGCTCGGGCTGGGCCCAGTTCAACCGCGACCTGCGCCTTGAGGTGTCCCGGCCCGCGCTCATCGTCGACGTACGCGGCAACGCGGGCGGCCACATCAGCGAGCTGGTCGTCGAGAAGCTGACCCGCAGGATCCTGGGCTGGGACCTGACACGCAACGCCCAGCCGGTGTCGTACGCCTCCAGCGCCCCGCGCGGTCCGGTGGTGGCATTGGCGGACGAAGCGACCTCGTCCGACGGCGACATGATCACCGCCGCGTTCAAGCTGCTGAAGCTGGGGCCGGTCGTCGGCCAGCGCACCTGGGGCGGAGTCGTCGGCATGACCGGCCGGCACCGCCTCGGCGACGGGACGGTGATCACGGTCCCGATGAACGCCGCCTGGTTCGACGCGTACGGCTGGTCCATCGAGAACAAGGGCGTCTGCCCGGACCTGGAGATCCTCCGCACACCGCTGGACTGGGCGGAGGGCCGCCACGCTCAACTCGACGACGCCGTCCAACTCGCCCTGGACCTGCTGAATACGCAGCCGGCGGCCTCCCCGCCGGACTACTCGAACGTGCCGGACCGGACGAGGCCGAAGCTGCCGCCGCGAAGCTGAACGCAAGGGCGGGGCGCCCTCGTTGAGGAGAGCGCCCCACTCAAGTACTGCTCGTGCGGCTCAACGACCGGACGTCAGACGTCGTAGTCCTGGTCGAAGCGGTCCTGAGCCTCCTGCTGCATGCGGTCCGTGCCCCGCTCGCCACGGTCCTGCTCGTCGCGCTCGCGGTCCCGCCGACCGGGCTCAGGCTGCTGCGAGGAACGCTCGCTCGCCTCGTCCTGGTTCTCGCTCATCTTCTTCTTGGCCCGCTGCTTCATCTCTTCGCCCTTGTCCTGGAACTGGTCCTTCATACCCATGAGTTTTCACTCCCGTTTGTGGGTGAGGGGGTCAAGCCTCGACCAGACTTACACGGGGGAACAAAGCGCGCATTTCGATCAATAACTCACGGTGAGTGCGGCCAGGAACCCCAGGTCAGGCGCCCTGTCGTTCCTCCTCGTCCGCCACCCCGCCCGCACCCACAAGTCCCCTGCCCACGCCCTTGAGCCGTGGCTCGAACCGCCGCATCTCACGCTCCCCGACCGCCGCGATGATCCCGGGGAGGTAACCGCGGATGCCCTGCGTCCCCCGCAGCCACCACTGCGCGTACACATGACTCGACCGCCGCTCGATCCCGGCGACGATCCGGTCGACGGCAGGACCCAGCGGATACGTCTTGTTGGCCGGCCACGGAAGCCGCTGCCGCAGTTCGCGCATCACGTCGTCCCGGTCGGCCCCGCGCACCATGTCGGTGTCCGTCCACGACAGGTAACCGACCCCGACCCGCACTCCCTTGTACCCGACCTCGGACCGCAGACTGTGCGCGTACGCCTCCACACCCGACTTGGACGCGCAGTACGCGGTCATCATCGGCGCCGGAGTGATCGCGGCGAGCGAGGCGATCTGGAGCAGATAACCGCGGCTCTCCATCAGTACCGGCAGGAAGGCGCGAGCCGTCACCGCCGAACCGATGAGGTTGACCTCGATCACGCGCCGCCAGGCGACCGGGTCGGACTCCAGGAAGGGCCCGCCGTTGGCCACCCCGGCGTTCGCGACGACGATGTCCACCTTCCCGAACCGCTCCTTCACCTCCCCGGCGACCCGCGCCATCGCCTCGTGGTCGGTGACATCGGCGTACCAGTGACCGCTCTCGCTGTGCAGCCGCTCCGAGACCTGCTTCAGCTCGTCCGCCTCCAGACCGACGAGCGCGACCTTCGCCCCGCGCGCGGAGAGCTTGCGGGCGAGGAGTTCGCCAATTCCCCGCGCGGCCCCCGTGACGACCGCGACCTGCCCTTCAAGGCTCACCCTGCTCATGCGCCCTCCTTGATCTGTGCGGTCGGTGCTGCTTGGACGGTCGGTGCTGCTTGTGCGGTCGGCGTGCCTTCTGCTGTCGGCGTTCCCTCCGCGGTCGGCGTTCCCTCTGCAGTCGGCGTTCCTTTTGCGGTCTGCGTCGGCGCTGCGTACGTGGTGACGAGTTCGCGTATCCGCCCGGTCACCAGCTCGGGCGCCTCCACCGGCGTCATGTGCCCGAGTCCGGCGAGTTCGGTGATCCCGACGCAGTTGGGCAGCGCGGCGACCAGGGCGCGCGCGTGCACGGCCGGCGTCATCCGGTCCGCCGTACCCGCCAGCACGGCGGTCGGCGCCACCAACTCCCTTACGCCGCCGTCGAGATCGAGCCGGTCGAGCACGACCGACCAGGCGTACCGCACCCGCCGCGGACACGCGTGCACGATCCGCGCGCAGGCCTCGACCATGCCCGGCGACGAACCGGCGCCCATGGTCGCGTACTTGAGCATCCGCCCTGCGAACGGCGTGACCGGCCCGAGCGGGGCCCGCGAACCGAGGAGCGACCGGGTGATACGGGTCCGCAGCCGCCCGGCGCGCAACGGCACCACCCGAGACTCGGCGACCAGCCTCGAACTGCCGGTGCTGCACAGCAGCACAGCCGCCGCGTGCTCCCGCAGACGCGGCCGCGCCGAGGCCGCCATCAGCGTCATCCCGCCCATGGAGTGCCCCACCAGTACGGCCTTCTCGCCCGGCGTGAGCGTGGCCGCGAGCACCGCCTCCAGGTCGTCGGCGAGCGCGTCCGTACCGCACGCGTCGCTCGCGGAGCTGCGCCCGTGCCCGCGCTGGTCGTACGCGATGACCCGGTGGTCGGCGGCGAGATCGCGGATCTGCGCCGCCCAGAAGGCGGTTGAGCAGGTCCAGCCGTGTACGAGGACGACGGCGGGGGCGCCCTCCGCCCCGTGCACTTCGACGTGCAGCCGCGACCCGTCGGCGGAGACGGCGGTGAGCTCGCGCGCGGGAACGGGCGGGGCGTAGGGCCCGTGCGCCACATGCATGAGCCGGCTCACGCTCCGGCCTCCACGGTCTTCTTGCTCGTGCTTTCCGTGCGCGGCCCGGTCGCCCGCAGCACCTCGTACTCCGCCAGATCGATACGCCGCGTCGCCCTGCGGAACTCGGTCGTGGTCCCCGGCCAGATGGTCGTGTTGACCCCGTTGGCGTCGAGGTACCAGCTGTCGCAGCCGCCGCTGTTCCAGACCGTGCGCTTCATACGCCCCTGGACCTCGCGGTTCCAGGCGTCCACGGCGTGGGGGCGCGCTTCGAGGGCCGCCCTCCCGCCGAGAACGTCCAACTGCCGTACGAAGTCGGCCATGTAGTTCAGCTGGGACTCGATCATCAGGATCATGCTGGAGTTCCCGAGCCCGGTGTTGGGCCCGACGATCGTCAGCCAGTTGGGGAAGCCTGCGGCGGCGCTGCCGCGCAGCGACTTCATGCCGTCCTTCCAGGACTCGGCGAGCGTCCGGCCGTCCGCGCCGACGACCCGGTCGGCGATCGGCATGTCGGTGACGTGGAATCCGGTACCGAAGACGATCGCGTCGACCTCGGCCTCGCTGCCGTCGGCCGCGACGAGGGTGGAGCCCCTGATCTCGCTGAGGCCGCCCACCACGTCCACGTTGGACTGGGCGAGCGCCGGATAGTAGGTGTTGGAGAGCAGGATCCGCTTGCAGCCGATGCGGTAGTCCGGGGTCAGCCGGGCACGCAGACCGGGGTCCTTGATGGCGCGGGCGATGTTGCGCTTGGCCAACCGCTCCACCATCCCCAGCTCGTCGGGCCGCTTGGTGAACGCCTGGACCTGCAACTCCCGGATCCCCCACAGCAGTCCGCGCCTGGCCTGCGCCGTGAACGGCAACTGCCGGTGCAGCCACCGCTCGACGCCGCTGATGGCCCGGTCGACGCGCGGCATCACCCACGGCGGGGTGCGCTGGAAGAGCGTGAGGTGCGCGACCTCCGGCTGGATGGCCGGCACGATCTGAATGGCCGAGGCGCCCGTGCCGATCATGGCGACGCGCTTGCCGCGCAGGTCGTAGTCGTGGTCCCAGCGGGCGGAGTGGAAGACCTTGCCGGGGAAGGTGTCGATCCCCGCGATGTCCGGGACCTTGGGGTCGGACAGCGCCCCGGTGGCGGACACGACGACGTCGGCGGTGAGGAATCCACCACTGGTCTCGATCCTCCACCACAGCTTCTCCGCGTCCCAGATCAGCGTCTTCACCTCGGAGTTGAGGCGAAGATGCGACCGCAGCCGGAAGACGTCCGCCACATGCTCCAGATAGGCCCGGATGTGCTCCTGCTCGGAGAAGGTGCGCGGCCAGTCGGGATGGGGCGCGAACGAGAACGAGTACAGATGGGACGGTACGTCGCAGGCGCACCCGGGATAGCTGTTGTCCCGCCAGATGCCGCCCACGCTGTCGGCCCGCTCCAGGACGACGAAATCGGTGACCCCTTCATGGCGGAGCCGCACGGCCGCCCCCAGCCCGCCGAACCCCGACCCGATCACCGCCACCCGCACATGCTCGTGCTCGGTCATCCCGAAGCCTCCCTGGCCGTACGACTCTGCCAGTGAACACTGGCACAATGGGGAGAGTAGGGCAGGCTCGTACTCATGGGTAGGGGTCGCGGCAGGGAAAGTTACCGACGGTACGACGTAGGGTGCGCTCGTGACGGAGAAGCGCGAGTACCGGATGGCGGAGCTGGCCAAGGAGGCCGGCATCACCGTGCGCACCCTGCGCTTCTACCGCGAACGCAAACTGATTCCGCCGCCCCGCCGCGAGGGCCGTATCGCCTGGTACGACAACACCCACCTGGCCCGCCTCCGCACGATCACGGCACTCCTGGAACGCGGCCACACCCTGAACGGCATCGCGGAACTGGCGGAAGCCTTCGACCACGGCCGCGACGTGGGTGCGCTGCTGGGCCTCGGCGAGCCCAGCGAGGAAACCCCGGTCCGCCTCTCCCCCGAGGAACTGGCCGACGTCTTCGCCGGCCAGGCCACCCCGGAGAACCTCGCCGCCTCCCTCGACCTCGGCTATCTCGGCACCGACGGCGGCGAGATCGTCCACATCAGCCGCCGCCTGCTCGACGCCTCCGCCGCTCTGGTCCGCGAGGGCATCCCCCTCGCCGACGTCCTGTCCACGGCCCGCCAGGTACGCGACCACGCAGACGCCCTGGCCGACCTCTTCATCCACCTGGTCCTCACCGCCAACCACACCCCGGCCGACCTCCAACGCCTACGCCCACTGGCGAAGACAGTGGTCGAGGCGGAGCTGTCGATGGCGATGGACAGACGGCTACGCGACCGCAAGGCGTAGTTCGATGGCCGGACTTCGAGGGCCGGAGTTCGAAGATCGCAGATCCAAGGCCGCAGGCCGCAGGCCGCAGGCCGCAGGCCGCAGGCCGCAGATCGAAGACCTACGCGGTCACAGCTGGTAGACCACCGTCACCGGCGCATGGTCCGACCACCGCTCCGGGTGCGTCGCCGCCCGCTCCACGAACCCCTTGACGGCCTTGTCCGCGAGCCCCGGCGTCGAGATCTGGTAGTCGATCCGCCAACCTGCGTCGCTATCGAACGCCCGCCCCCGGTAGGACCACCACGAGTACGGCCCCTCGACGTCCGGATGCAGCGCGCGCACGACATCGACGTACCCGCCGTCGGCCGCGTCGAAGACCCGCCCCAGCCACTCCCGCTCCTCGGGCAGGAACCCGGAGTTCTTCTTGTTGGCCCGCCAGTTCTTGAGGTCGGCCTCACGATGGGCGATGTTCCAGTCGCCGCACACGAGGACCTCACGCCCGTCGGCGGCGGCCCGCTCCCTGAGCCCCTTCAGGTAGGCGAGGAACTCCCCCATGAACCGGATCTTCTCGTCCTGCCGGTCGGTCCCGACCTCCCCCGAGGGCAGGTAGAGGCTGGCGACGGTGACACCGGGCAGGTCGGCCTCGACGTACCGCCCACTGGAGTCGAACTCCTCGGACCCGAACCCGACCCGCACCCGGTCGGGCTCGCGCCGCGTGTACAGGGAGACACCCGCGCGACCCTTGGCGGCGGCGGGCGCGTGCACGACGTGCCAGCCGTCGGGCGCGCGGACCTCGTCCGGCAGCTGCTGCGGCTCGGCCCGCACCTCCTGAAGGCACAGCACATCCGCGGAGGTCTCCGCGAGCCACTCCACGAAACCCTTCTTCGCGGCGGCCCGGAGTCCGTTCACGTTCACAGAGGTAATGGTCAGCACGCGAGCACGATACTTAATCCGTACGGCCCACCCTACGCATAGAAGTACGATGGTTCGCATGAATATCCGCCGGGTCCCCTTCGACCACCCCGACGCCGTCAAGCTCAACGACCAGGTGCAGGCCGAATACGCCGAGCGCTACGGCGACGAGGGCGATGTCACACCGCTCGACCCGAGGATGTTCGAGCCACCGCTCGGCCGGTATCTCCTCGCGTACGACGACCAGGACCGGCCGGTGGCCACGGGGGGCTGGCGCACCCAGGGCAAGAACGACAAGGGGTACGCGGACGGCGACGCCGAGCTCAAGCGCATGTACGTGATCCCCCAGGCCCGCGGCCTCGGCCTCGCCCGCCGCATCCTGGCCGCCCTGGAGACCGACGCCCGCACGGCCGGACGTACCCGCATGGTCCTGGAAACGGGCACCGAACAGCCCGAGGCGATAGCCCTCTACGAGTCGAGCGGCTACGAACCATGCACCAAGTTCGGCCACTACCGCGAGTCCCCCATGAGCCGCTGCTTCGCGAAGGCGTTGCGCGCGAAGTAGGCGTCGGCCACACAGAAGTCCCGCCCAGTTCAGTGAACTGGACGGGCTTTCAAGAACCGTTGCCGAGCAATCGTCACCCGAACCGTTGCTCCCCACGGGTTCGATGACCGGATTCCCATGACCGGAGTTCCCTCATTGGTCCCGACCCATCGTGACGACCGCGATGACGGCGTCCACGGGATACGGATTCCGCCAGTGGTGCGGGGTGCCCTGCTGGGCGAACGCCTGCCCCGCCGACAACTCCGCGGTTGTCCCGTCCTCCATCTCCAGCACGATCCGTCCGGAGAGGACGATCCCGACGTCGTGTGGTGCCTCCATGGCGAGTCGGGGCGCCGGCGCGGCGCACGACCGGTCCTGCTTCGAGGGCGCCTGTCCGGGTGCGTCGGCCAGGGGCGATTGCACCAGGAAAAGTGGCGTGACCTCGATACTTACGATTGGTATGTAGCGCCACGATAGGCAGGAGGCAACGATGGAGCCGGAGACAACAGCGGAGTCGGACGAGAAGAAGTACGGGTTCTCGCTGCTGCGATTCACCCTCATGCTCTGCGCCATCGCGATCGCCCACTTCGCGACCGCCGTCGCCTTCGGCCACTCGGTCACGAACGCGCTGGCAACCCTGGCCGAGGACACGGCCCTGCTCATCGCCGTGGTCTCGGCGGGCGCCTACGTCAGGTCCAGGATGCGACGGAGAGCGCAGAGCTGAGCGGCTCCGGCCGTATCTCCACCAACCGCCATGCGGGGCGAGCTGATGTACGACGCCCCGAACACGTATGGGTTCGCGAAGGGTTGCCCGGACGGCCGGGGCTGCGGGGGGCCCGAGCCCCGGCCCCCCGCCCTCCGGGCGGCGGATCAGCCCGCCGCCACCGCGCCTTCCGGCACCCCGAACGACTCCCCCAGCGCCTCCGCCAGCCCGTCCGTCGAGGCCGAGGGCTGCGCCCCCGCGTCGGCCGCCCAGGCCGTGAAGCCGTCCGGCCGGACCAGGACCGCCCCCAGTTCCGGGCGGGACGGGCAGCCGGCCGTCACGATGTCGACGCGCCCGGCGTACCCCGCGGTGCGGGCCCTCACCTCCGGGTCGTCGGCGAGGTCCAGCAGGAGCGCCCGGCCGCCGTGGAGGTGGTCCGCCAGCCGGCTGCCGTCGGCGAGTTCGAGGTCCGGGGCGCTGCGGCCGATCAGCGGGTGGTCGCCCGGCAGCTCGTAGCGCACCCCGGCACCGGAGAGCCGCGCGACGAAGTACGTGGTGCCCGCGACCGTCTCCGTCAGATCGCTGACGATCTTCCGCAGGGCCCGCGACTGCGGGTCCGGGCGCATGGCCGCGATCTGGGACCGGGTCCAGTCCAGGACCCACGCCCCGACCGGGTGCCGCTCGGCGGTGTACGTGTCCAGCAGCCCCTCCGGCGCCCGGCCGCCGGTCACGGCGGCGAGCTTCCAGCCGAGGTTCATCGCGTCCCCGATGCCCAGGCTCAGCCCCTGGCTGCCGAACGCGGAGTGCACGTGCGCCGCGTCGCCCGCCAGCAGCACCCGGCCCTTGCGGTACTCGGTGACCTGGCGGGCGTGGTCGGTGAAGCGGGTCGCGGTCCGCACCTCGGTGATCGTGACGTCCACGCCGGAGACGTGGCGCAGCCGCGCCTGGAGGTCCTCGGCGGTGACCGGCGCCTCCCGGTCGGCCGGCGGCCCGCCGAACTCCACGGTGACGACGCGGCCCGGCATCGGCCCGTAGGCGTACACCCCGGTGTCCGTCGTGGTCCAGCCGACGTTCAGGTCCTCGGTCCCGGTCATCTCCACGACCGCCTGGTGACAGGTGGTCTCCGGATCCGTACCGGGGAAGTCGAACCCGGCAAGCTTGCGGACCATGCTGCGGCCGCCGTCGCAGCCCACGAGCCAGCCGGCGCGTATCGTCTCGCCGCTCGTCCGCACGGTGACGCCCCTGTCGTCCGCGTCGAAGCCCGTCAGCTCCGCTCCCCGGCGCACGTGGACGCCGACCTCGTCCGCCCGTACGGCGAGCAGCCGCTCGACGTCCTGCTGCGCCACGAAGCTGATCCCGGCGGCGGGTCCGGCGTCACCGAGGCCCGGCCCCGTGCGGTCGACCAGGTCGGCGCGCAGCATGATCCCGGCGAAGTGCCCGACGAACCTGAGCCCCTGGTCGGGGGCCCCGTCCCCGTCCTCGTCGTTCCGTTCGCGCAGGAACGCCCGGAAGCGGTCCATCGTCTGCCGCTGCACCTCTGCCAGCGCGGGCAGCATGCCCCGGCGGTAGAGCGCCTCGGCGCTGGGCGTGGTGATCGCCGCGCCCTTGATCGTCGGGTCTGCTTCGGTGAGGCGTTCCAGGACGGCCACCCGCGCGCCCCCGAGCCGGAGCTCACAGGCCAGCATCAGTCCGACCGGGCCGCCTCCGGCCACCACTACGTCATAGTCCATGGCGCTCACTATGAACGACCGGGTGACGGCCCTCTTCACCGCCCTGACCAGCCACAACAGGCCCCCCGGCGTCAAGGGGTGCGGCCTCGCAGGGACAGGTCGGCGGGCGGTCCGGCGCCCCGGTGCGGGCATGGCTCGAGAGAGGGCCGCAGGACGCGATGTCCCAGCCGGGGCACCTCGCCTGGGAACAGACCCCCTCGCAGGCATCCGTCGGCAACGGCTCCGACATGGCCCCCCGCACCCGAACCACCCCTGGCCTCAAGTCACCACCCCCAGAGCAACCGCTCGCGGCCTCACACGCGTTGGGACATCACCTCGAACAAACCCCGGAAACACAAAGATCCCGCCCGATCGGAACGATCGGACGGGATCTCGTCAACTACCCCTGAGCGAACTCAGGAACAGTCGGGAATGCTGCGGTGGACCTGTGGGGATTTGAACCCCAGACCCCCTCGATGCGAACGAGGTGCGCTACCAGACTGCGCCACAGGCCCTTGCAACGAGAGAAACTCTAGCATCCCCATAAGGGTGCCCGGAAATCCGTTCCTGGCTGGTCAGCCGGTGGCGCCGAGGGGCCGTCACGGCAGCCTCACTCGTTGGCTGCGCGCGGCCGTTCCCCGTCCTCGTACTGGTCGAACAGCGGGGTGCGACCGCGCTCGCGGGCGCGCCGTGCGGACGCGGCGCGACGGGCGTCGCTGCGTCCGCCGTCGGTACCATCCGCGCCGTCGACACCCCCGTCGTCCTCGCAGTCCTCCTCGGCGACCCGCTCCGCGTCGGACGCGCTCGGCTCGACGGCGCTGGACCGCGCCGAGCTCCACGCGTCCGGTCCCCCGAGGTCGACACTGGATGTGGCCCGGGGCGCGACCGGAGCGGTCACATACGTCGGAAGCGGAACCGGCACCGGATCCCAGCTGTCGCCCCGGCCGGGGCCGCGCTGGCGCTCGCGCTGCTGATCCACCCACTCCGCGTGGTCGGTCTGCTCGACCAGCGCGCGGCGGTCGGCGGCGAGCGCGGAGAGACCGGGGTCGGTCTCCGGCTCGGGTCCGTCGTCCGGCTCGTCGGCCCCGTGGTCGACGCTCGGCCGACGCCGCGGCTGCCGTTCCCGCAGCCGCTGCGCCGCGGCCTCGGCCCGGCGCCGGTCCATCGTGTAGGTGAAGCGGCGCTTCTCCTGGGCACGCAGATACACGATGTACCCGCTCAACATCACCGCCGGTACGCCGGGTGCCCACAGGAAGGCGAGCCCCCCGACGGCCGCCACGATCGCGCCGAGCGTGAAGGCGAGGAAGAGCATCACCGTCGTACGCCGTCGGCGCGCGAGCACCTTCGAGCGCCGGGCGCGCGCCGCGGCCTCCGCCGAAGCAGCACGCCGCGCGGCAGGGGTCTGCCGGGACATGGGCTTGGGCTCGGAGGTGGGCCGTGCCGACTGCTTCGGCGCGGGTCTGGTCGACTGCTGCGGTACGGGCCTGGAGGCGGCCGGCGCCGAGTGCGCGCCGCGCGCCGGTTCCTGCGCCGTGTGCGCCGGTGTCCCGTGCTGGGTTCCGGGCCTGCCCGCGCTCTGATGCGTCGACTCCGACTCCGGCTGGACGGGAGGCTGCGTCTGAACCCGCTCCCGTACCTGCGGCCGGGACTGTGCCTGCGCGTGCGCCTGCGGCCGGTGCTGAGCCGGCGGTGGGGTCGGAGGCATGGCGAAGGCCCGGACGTCCACCGAGTCGGTGACGCCGGACGTATCGGCGCTGGGCTCCCCCTCTTCGGTGGAGCGCGCCCGCAGGTCCTTGGCGTATCGGCGCTCCATCCCCGCCCGTCCGGACAGCAGCCGGATGGCGGTGCTGAAGCGTTCCGTCGGACGGGCTTCGTTCAGCTCGTCCTGCCTACGGAGCCACATCGGCACCAAGTAGGCGGCCCAGGCCCCGACGATGACTGCGTAGATGAGGCCGCTGCTGCTCACGCCTCACACGGTAGAGGGGTTTGCGTGAGGCCATCTGCCAATTGAGTCGGTGTGTCGCACGATCTGGCTGATATTTCGAGCTTTTTTTGTGACCGATGCGATCAGCTGGCCGCCGGGACCGCGAATTTAATGCCCCGAGACGATCGCCTGGCGATCAATTTCGAACACCTATTTCATTTACTGGCGTTGCCGGGCTTGCTCGGATTCTGCACACCCGTCTGCCCGGGTCGCACCTGCTCGTGCCCTGCCTGACCCGGCCTGGTCTGGTCCAATCGCGCCTGTTCGGAACGTGCCCGCTCCGCGCGCGCCCGCTGCCAGCGCCCGAGCAAGCCCTCCGGGACCTCTTCGGCGGTGAGCGCGAAGACGAGATGGTCGCGCCATGCTCCGTCGATGTGAAGATAACGTGGACGAAGGCCTTCCTCGCGGAATCCGAGTTTCTCCACGACTCTGCGGCTGGGCCCGTTCTCGGGGCGAATACAGACTTCGATGCGGTGCAGTCCGACGGTGCGGAAGCAGTGGTCGGTCACAAGTGCCACCGCTGTCGGCATCACTCCGCGCCCCGCCACCGACTGGTCGACCCAGTAGCCGATGTGCCCGGAGCACATCGAGCCCCAGGTGATCCCGGCGACGGTCAACTGCCCGACGAGCCGTCCCTGGTACTCGATCACGAAGGGCAGCATCCGGCCCGCGTTGGCCTCGGCGCGCAGGTGCCGGACCATCTGCCGGTAGGTCGGCCGGTGCGCGATCGGACCGCTGGGCGTGGGTGGCGGAATGGTCGCCTCCCAGGGCCGCAACCAGTCCCGGTTGCGCCGGTTGACCTCACGCCAGGTCCGCTGGTCGCGCACCTTTATCGGCCGGAGGACGACATCGCCTTCCACCAGCTCGACGGGCCAGGATGGGGTGTTCAGCGCACACCCCCGCTGTCGCTGGGTCTGGGATGGTCGCCGCCGCGGATCTGGTCCACGGCGTGGGTCAACAGAGGTTCCAGGACGGCCAGTCCGTCCTTCACCCCACCGGAGGAACCCGGCAGGTTGACGATCAGCGTCCCTCCCGCGACTCCGGCGAGCCCCCGGGACAGCGCCGCCGTCGGCACCTTCTCCCTGCCGAACGCTCTGATGGCCTCGGGAATCCCCGGGATCTCGTGGTCGAGAACGCGGCGCGTGGCCTCCGGGGTCCGGTCGGTGGGCGAGATACCGGTGCCGCCGGTGGTGACGATGACGTCGTACCCGGCGTCCACACCGGCGCGCAGCGCGGCCTCGACGGGGTCCCCGTCCGCGACGACCCGAGGGCCGTCCACCTCGAAGCCGTACGAGGCCAGCCCCGCGGCGATCAGGGGTCCGCCCCTGTCCTCATAGACCCCTGCGGCGGCCCGGTTGGACGCGGTGACCACCAGGGCTCGGTACGACGGTGGGGCCGTCATTCCCGGCTCCAGTCACCCGACTTGCCGCCCGTCTTCTCCTCCACGCGTACGTCCGTGATGACCGCCCTCTTGTCGACCGCTTTGACCATGTCGATCACGGTGAGGGCCGCCACACTGACCGCGGTGAGGGCTTCCATCTCGACGCCCGTGCGGTCCGTGGTCTTCACGGTGGCGAGGATCTCGACGGCGTCGTCCGTGACCGACAGATCAAGTTTGACACCGGACACCGACAACGGGTGGCACAGCGGGATCAGGTCCGGCGTGCGCTTGGCGCCCATGATGCCGGCGATGCGTGCGGTCGCGAGGGCGTCGCCCTTGGGGACGCCCTCACCACGCAGCAGCTCGATGACACGGGGTGAGACCAGGACGCGGCCGCTGGCACGGGCGGTGCGCGCGGTCACGTCCTTGCCGGACACGTCGACCATGCGGGCGGCGCCCACCTCGTCGATGTGCGTGAGCCGGTCCTGTACAGGGGGTCCGGGGGTCTCCCCCCGGAATGGAACTGTCATGTGCTGCGGCGCTCCCGGTCGGGCCTGTGGTGCGCGACACGGTACCGCCAACCCGGGGCGCTCAGCCGAGCAGGACCACGTCGACCTCGGCGCCGGGTTCGACCGAGGTGTCGTTCTCGGGGACGACGATCAGGGCATCGGCCTGTGCGAGGGCCGCGACCAGGTGCGATCCGGCGCCTCCGACGGGCGTCACCCGGCCGTCCGCATACGTCCCCCGCAGGAACTGTCTGCGTCCCGCGGGCGAGGTCAGTGCCTTGTCGGTCGCGACGACTGCCCGCACCGTCGGGCGGTGGATGTCCTTCAGGCCCATCAGGGTGCGGATCGCGGGGCGCACGAAGAGTTCGAAGGAGACGTACGAGGACACAGGGTTGCCCGGGAGCGCGAGCAGCGGGGTGTGGTCGGGGCCGATGGTGCCGAAGCCCTGGGGTTTGCCAGGCTGCATGGCGAGCTTGCGGAACTCGATGCCGCTGCCCTCCTCGTCCTCGTCGCCGACGGAGGAGAGGGCTTCCTTGACGACGTCGTACGCGCCGACGCTCACCCCGCCCGTGGTGACCAGCAGGTCCGCTCGGATGAGCTGGTCCTCGATGGTGGCGCGGAGTGTCTCGGCGTCGTCGGCGACCGCGCCGACCCGGTAGGCGATGGCTCCGGCGTCGCGGGCGGCGGCGCAGAGGGCGAAGCTGTTGGAGTCGTAGATCTGGCCGGTGCCCAACTCCTCGTCGGGCTGGATGAGTTCACTGCCGGTGGACATGACGACCACGCGGGCGCGGGGGCGCACGCGTACGGTGCCGCGGCCGATCGCGGCGAGCAGGCCGATCTGCGGCGGGCCGAGGACCGTGCCGGCGTCGAGGGCGCGGTCGCCGGCCTTCACGTCGCTGCCCTTGGCGCGCACGTGCGCGCGTGCATGGGCCGGGCGGTGGACCTGCACCTGCCCGAAGGCGCCCTCGGGGGCCGCGCTGTGGGCCCGCATCCCGGAGACCGGGCCCTCGCCCAGGCCGCCGTCGGTCCACTCCACGGGGACGACGGCCTCGGCGCCGGGCGGTAGCGGGGCGCCGGTCATGATGCGGGCGGCCTGGCCGGGGCCCACGTGGAGCAGCTCGGCCTGGCCCGCCGCGACATCGCCGACGACCGTCAGAACGGCCGGGAACTCCTCGCTCGCGCCCGCGACATCCGCGACCCGCACCGCGTACCCGTCCATCGAGCTGTTGTCGAACGGTGGCAGGGAGACCGGCACCGTGACGTCCTCGACCAGGACGCAGCCCTGGGCGTCGAGGAGTTGCAGCTCGATGGGTTCGAGGGGGCGCACGGTCGCGAGGATGTCCTCCAGGTGTTCGGTCACCGACCAGATGTGGTCCTGGCCGGTGACACGGGTCGCGGCGGTGCTCAAATCGCTACATCTCCTCGGCTACGTAACTGCGAAGCCAGGTCCGGAAGTCCGGGCCCAGGTCTTCACGTTCGCATGCGAGTCTGACAATGGCACGCAGGTAGTCGCCGCGGTCGCCGGTGTCATAGCGGCGGCCACGGAAGACGACGCCGTGCACGGGGCCGCCGACCTTCTCGTCGTCGGCCAGTTGCTGGAGGGCGTCGGTGAGCTGGATCTCGCCGCCGCGGCCCGGCTCGGTCTGGCGCAGTATCTCGAAGACGTGCGGGTCCAGGACGTAACGTCCGATGATCGCGTAGTTGCTGGGCGCGTCGGCCGGGTCCGGCTTCTCGACCAGGCCCGTCACCTTCACGAGGTCGTCCTCGCCGGTGGTCTCGACGGCGGCGCATCCGTAGAGGTGGATCTGCTCGGGGGCGACCTCCATGAGCGCGATGACGCTGCCGCCGTGCTGCTCCTGGACCTCGACCATGCGCGCGAGCAGGGGGTCGCGCGGGTCGATCAGGTCGTCGCCGAGGAGCACCGCGAAGGGCTCATGGCCGACGTGCGGGGCCGCGCACAGGACGGCGTGGCCAAGTCCCTTGGGGTCTCCCTGACGCACGTAGTGCATGGTGGCGAGGTCGCTGGACTCCTGGACCCTGGCGAGCCGGTCGGCGTCGCCCTTCTTCTGGAGGGCCGATTCGAGCTCGTAGTTGCGGTCGAAGTGGTCCTCAAGAGGGCGCTTGTTGCGACCTGTGATCATCAGAACGTCGTCAAGACCCGCTGCCGCGGCCTCTTCGACCACGTACTGGATCGCCGGCTTGTCGACGACCGGCAGCATCTCCTTGGGGGTGGCCTTGGTGGCCGGCAGGAACCGGGTACCGAGGCCTGCTGCGGGGATGACAGCCTTGGTGATCCTGGGGTGTGACTCAGTCATGCCCGAACCATATCCGGTGGCTATGTTGAGAATCTGTGGCTCCGGTTAATTTGTTCTCATATGAGCCCATTGCGAAGCTGCGGGAGCCACCTGTGAGTCACGTCGGATCCAATGAAGATCATGACAAGCGAATGTTGCGGCAGGAATTCCTCGCGGTGAGAACCGGGTTGACGGCCGACGATGTGCGGGAATCCACCGCGGCTCTCGCAGCCCGCGCCCTGGAACTGCCCGAGTTGGCGCACGCGCGCACGGTGGCGGCGTACGTCTCGGTGGGGGGCGAACCCGGAACGCTCGCGCTCCTGGACGCGCTCCACGCGCGCGGGGTGCGTGTGCTGCTTCCCGTCCTGCTGGCGGACAACGACCTGGACTGGGGGGCGTACGCGGGAGCGGGCTCTCTCGTTCGTGTCCAACACGGCGGAAAGATGGCCCTCTTGGAGCCCGCGGGCGAGCGGCTGGGGCCCGAGGCCGTCCAGGAGGCGGACGCCGTCCTGCTGCCCGGTCTCGCCGTCGACGCGCGCGGTATGCGCCTGGGACGCGGCGGGGGCTCGTACGACCGCGTACTGGCCCGTCTGGAGCGCGCGGGGGCCGGTCCCGCACTGCTGGTGCTGCTGTACGACTCGGAGGTCGTCGAGCGGGTGCCCGGGGAACCCCACGACCGGCCCGTCCAGGCAGTGGTGACCCCGACGGGTGTACGGCGCTTCCGCTGACCTCCCCGGCCATTTGGAAAGGGGCCCTCCACGCGCGCGTGGAGGGCCCCTTTCGACGTCAGCGCGTCACGACGGTTTCAGTACCAGCGTGTCACTCGTCGAGTTGTCGACCGCCTTCTCCGAGAAGGACCAGTCCAGCAGTTGACCCTCGGCCCAGATGTCCGTCTGGTCGGTGTAGTGGGCACTGTAGGCGTGCCCCGAGGCACCGGTGAGGTTGATCCACTTGGACTTGTCGAGGTCTCCGAGGTTGACCACCATCCGCATGGACGGCACCCAGACCACGCCGTAGCCCCCCGCCGCGTTCCAACCGGTCGCGTTGACCGTCGCCTCGCCGCCGCTGAGCTTCCACGGGCCGCGGTTGAGCATGTACTGCACGACGTCGGGGCCGTCGACGCCCAGGGTCTGGTTCTTCAGGAACAGGCGGTGCAGCCGGCCCCAGTTCCAGGTGTCGATGTCCTTGCCGAGCTTGGCGGTCAACTCCCAGCGAGCGTCCGTCATGGCCCGGCGGAACAGCTCGTCACGGGTGTCGGTGGCCTCGTCGGTGCGCGTCGCCGGCGACTTCCACCAGTCGTTGTCCTCGTCGTCGATGATGTTGCGGACCACCTCGAACCAGCGATCGCCGCCGTCCGGCTGCGCCTGGTCCGCGGCGCGCTCGCCGCACTCGAGCACCGTCTGGTCCTCGTCCGCTGGACCTGTGGTGTCGACCGGGGCGACGTTCAGGCACTGGCCCTCTACCCGCAGCTCCTTGGGCAGCTTGTTGCCGAAGGCGAGCTTGAGGATGTTGCGCCAGACCGAGTTGAAGTAGGCGGCCGCCGCGGAATCGGCGTCCTGGGTGTAGTCCCAGCCCTCCAGGAGCTTCTGCGCCTCGCGGACGTCCGGGTCGTCGACGTCGATCTTGAGCAGTTTGGGCACCAGCAGCTTGGCGATCTCGCTGCTGTTGTCCAGCTGCATCTGGCGCATGTCCTCGGTCGAGATCTTGCCGCCGTCCTTGATCTTCGACTCGATCAGGTCGGTGATCCGCTGACTGCGCGTGCCGTAGCCCCAGTCCGTGGTGATCGTGTAGGGGTACTTGTCCTTGTCGATGACAGCCTGGTTGGCGGTCACGATGTAGCCGCGTTCCGGGTTGTAGTCGTAGGGCAGCTCGGCCTGCTTGATGTAGCCGGTCCAGTCGTACTTGGAGTCCCAGCCCGGTGCCGGGAGCGAGCCGTCGCCCTTGCCGCGCGTGGGGATCTTGCCGGGCAGCTGATAGCCGATGTTGCCCTGGGTGTCGGCGTAGATCAGGTTCTGCGAGGGCACGTCGAAGGACGCCGACGCGTCACGGAACTCGGTCCAGTCGGAGGCCTTGTCCAACTCGAAGACGGCGTCCATGGAGTTGCCCGGTTCCAGCGCGGTCCAGCGCAGCGAGATGCCGTAGCCGTCGCCGCGGTCGGGTGCCGCGGCGTTGACGGTGGCCTTCTGGCCGACCTTGACGAGTTCGTCGTTGCGGTCGGACAGCAGGGGCCCGTTGTCGGTCTCCCGGACGATGATCGTCTTGGACTCGCCGCCCGCGACCTTGATGGTCTCCTTGCGGGTCGTGAAGGGCTTCACCTTGCCGTCGACCTGGTAGCCGTCACCGGTGAGCTTCTCCAGGTAGAGGTCCGTGACGTCGGCGCCGGAGTTGGTCATTCCCCAGGCGATGTCCTGGTTGTGGCCGATGATCACGCCGGGCATGCCCGCGAAGGTGTAGCCGGAGACGTCGTACTGGCAGGTGGCCGAGAGGGTGGTGCAGTGCAGGCCCATCTGGTACCAGACCGACGGCAGCGAGGGCGACAGGTGCGGGTCGTTGGCCAGCAGTGGCTTGCCGGTGATGGTGTGGGCGCCGGAGACGACCCAGGAGTTGGAGCCGATGCCGTTGCCGTTCACTCCGACGGCCGTGGGCAGGTCTTCGAGAACGTTGTAGAGCCCCGACAGCTGGCTCTCCAGGTCCGCGGGCGCCGCGGTGTTGCCCGCGAGCCCGGTGCCCGCCGTGGAGCCCGTTGTGGTGGTGCCGTCGCCCTGGACGTACGACTCGGTGGCGCTGTCGTACTCGCCGTCCTGGACGATCGTCTCGTTGCGGCTGTACGGGTACTCCGGGTACAGGTCCTTGATCTGCTGCGGGCCCAGGCGGCTGGTCATCAGGGAACGGTCGATCTCGTCGTCCATGTTGCCGCGCAGGTCCCAGGCCATCGCCTTGAGCCAGGCCACCGAGTCGACCGGGGTCCACTCCTGGGGCTTGTAGTCGTTGCGGAAGCCGAGGGCCGCGTACTCCAGCGAGATGTCCTTGCCGTCCTTGCCCTTCAGGTAGGCATTGACTCCCTTGGCGTATGCCTGGAGGTACTTCTTCGTGGAGTCCGACAGCTTCGTGTCGTACTCCTCCTGCGCGACCCGGTCCCAGCCCATGGTGCGCAGGAACTCGTCGTCCTTGACCTGCGAGGAGCCGAACATCTCGGACAGCCGGCCCGAGGTCATGTGACGGCGCACGTCCATCTCGTAGAACCGGTCCTGCGCCTGGACGAAACCCTGCGCCATGAAGAGGTCCTCGTCGGAGGAGGCGTAGATCTGCGGGATTCCGTAGCTGTCCCGCTTGACGTCCACGGGTCCTGACAGGCCATCGAGGGTGATCTCGCCCGTGGTTTGCGGGAAGGAAGCGCGCACTGTGCTGACGGTCCAGAACCCGCCGAAGGCAATGCCGCCGATGACGGCCAAAACCAGGACGATCAAGAACAGTCGGGCTCTGCGCCCCTTCTTCCTGCCGGACTTGCCGGGCTTTTGGCCGGAAGAGGCGGTGGTGGTGGGGGGCATCGCTGTCCTTGCTGTCCTAACGCGAGCGGCAGGCGGGGCTGTGCATTTGACTGAGCGCTGGAGCAACCATAGGCGCAGGGCCCACCGCACCTTGACGCGGTGTCGGGTACCCGAACGGACGGGCGTTCGATCTTGCATCGGCGAGCGTCAAGAAAGCGTCAAGAGTTAGGTAAGGTAACGAAGTACTTGCACCGAAGTGCTCGGCTTCCGGTGTTCTGATCCGAGGGTTCCGATCCGCGTGTGCCGATCCGAGCTTTCCGATCCGCGTGTCCGGATTGACGAGAAGGGAACGGCCGCTGACTGTCCACCACCTCAACCAACTCCTGCTCGTGTGCTCGCTCGTTCTGCTCGTCGCGGTGGCAGCGGTTCGGATCTCTTCGCGCAGCGGGCTCCCGACGCTGCTCGTATACCTGGGCATCGGCATCGCGATGGGCCAGGACGGAATCGGCAACGTCCACTTCAACAACGCCGAGCTGACCCAGGTCATCGGATACGCGGCCCTAGTCGTGATCCTGGCCGAGGGCGGCCTCAGCACGAAGTGGAAGGAAATCAAGCCGGCCCTCCCCGCCGCCACCTCGCTGGCGCTGGTCGGAGTCGCGGTGAGTGTGGCGGTCACGGCCACGGCGGCCCACTACCTGATCGGCCTGGACTGGCGTCAGGCGCTCATCGTCGGGGCGGTGGTGTCCTCGACGGACGCGGCGGCCGTCTTCTCGGTCCTGCGGAAAGTCCCCCTCCCCACGCGCGTGACGGGCGTCCTGGAGGCCGAATCCGGCTTCAACGACGCCCCCGTGGTCATCCTCGTCGTCGCGTTCTGCACGGCGGGCCCGGTGGAGCACTGGTACGTGCTGCTGGGCGAGATAACGCTGGAACTGGCCATCGGCGCGGCCATCGGCATCACGGTGGGCTTCCTGGGGTCCTACGGGCTGCGGCATGTGGCACTGCCCGCCTCCGGCCTCTACCCGATCGCCGTGATGGCCATCGCGGTCGTGGCGTACGCCGCCGGGGCGCTCGCCCACGGCAGCGGCTTCCTCGCCGTGTACCTCGCGGCGATGGTGCTGGGCAACGCGAAACTGCCGCACTGGCCCGCCACGCGCGGTTTCGCCGAAGGGCTCGGCTGGATCGCCCAGATCGGCATGTTCGTGCTGCTCGGCCTGCTGGTCACACCGCACGAGATGGGCGACGACATCTGGCCCGCGCTCGTCATAGGCCTGGTGCTGACCATGGTGGCGCGGCCGCTCAGCATCGTGCTGAGCCTGCTGCCGTTCCGCCTGCCGTGGCAGGAACAGACCCTGCTGTCCTGGGCCGGGCTGCGCGGCGCCGTGCCGATCATCCTGGCGACCATCCCGATGGTGAGCGGCATCGAGCAAAGCCGTCGCATCTTCAACATCGTCTTCGTACTGGTCGTCGTCTACACCCTCATCCAGGGGCCCACGCTGCCCTGGCTGGCCCGCAAGCTGCGGCTCGGCGAGTCCGAGGGGCCCGCCGACCTGGGCATCGAATCAGCGCCCCTGGAGCGGCTGCGCGGCCATCTGCTGTCCGTCGCGATCCCGGGCGGATCGCGCATGCACGGCGTCGAGGTGGGCGAGCTGCGGCTGCCCGCGGGCGCCGCCGTCACACTCGTCGTACGCGACGGGAAGTCCTTCGTGCCGCTGCCCACGACCGTGCTGCGGCGCGGTGACGAGCTTCTCGTGGTGGCCACCGATCCCGTCCGGGACGCCGCCGAGGGGCGGCTGCGCGCGGTGGGCCAGGGCGGCAAGCTGGCCGGCTGGCTGGGACCGGCGGGCGCCCCAACCGAGCGCTGACCGGTCGGTGGCGTAGGACATCAAGGCGAACTGCACCCTAAGGGCCCATATGCATTCGCAGGCGAACAGTGCCGCGGTGCTGGGTTTCACAGGAACCGGATGCCTTCATCCCTGTACGATGAAGGCAGACTTCGATCAAATCAAAATCGAACTAACATCGAACCAACTCTGCCTGACGCAGAGCTGGCGCGACCGTATGGCGGCCGCGGTGCCCTTGCAGCGGGCAGCCGGTATCTACCGCAGTTCCGCGCAAGAGGACAGCTCTCGGCGCCCCCCGCACGGGCGCGCTACCAGGTGGCAGAAAGGCACGGGCCGTGGCATCCACGGTCACCTCCCGCCCCGGGTACGGACAGCTGCTGCGCACGCGCGGCGCCTGGACGTTCCTGCTCCCCGGCTTCGCCGCACGCCAGCCGTTCGCGATGCTGACCATCTCCATCGTGCTGCTCGTGCAGCACACCACCGGTTCGTACGGAGCCGCCGGCGCGGTCGCCGCCGTAACCGGTGTCTCCATGGCCCTCTTCGCGCCCTTCACGGGGCGTCTCGCCGACCGGTTCGGGCAGCGGGCGGTACTGATCCCGGGCGTCCTGGTGCACACCCTGTCGGGCCTCTCCCTGACCGCGCTCGCGCTGACGGGCGCCCCCTTGTGGGCCCTTTTCGCCGCAGCCGTGCCGACCGGCGCCTCGGTGCCGCAGATCGGCCCCATGGTGCGCGCCCGCTGGGGCGTGAAGCTCCAGGGCTCGCCCCTGATGACCACCGCGGCGGCCTTCGAGTCCGTCACCGACGAGCTGACCTTCGTGTTCGGGCCGCTGGTGGCGACCGCGCTGTGCACCACCGTGGACCCGGCCGCCGGCCTGCTCACCGAGGCCGCGCTGACCCTGATCGGTGGTCTCCTGTTCGCCGCGCAGAAGAGCACACAGCCCACTGTCGCCCGTGACGGGCACGCGCGCGTGGAGCACGTTTCGGCGCTGCGCGTCCCCGGTGTGCGGATTCTGATCGTGGCCTTCCTGGGCATCGGTTCCGTCTTCGGCGGCATGCAGGTCTCGCTCGCCGCGTTCAGTGAGTCCATCGGCGAACCCGGCCTGAACGGCGTCCTGTACGGCGTCTTCGCCGCGGGCAACATGGTCTCCGGCATCGTCTGCGGCGCCGTCGCCTGGAAGGTGGCCCCACAGCGGCGGCTCGTCCTCGGGTACGCGGCCCTCGCCCTCACCGCCTCCGGACTCTGGGCCGCCCACTCCGTGATCGTGCTCGCCGGGATCGGCCTCCTGGCCGGCATGTGCATCGCTCCGGCCCTGATCACCGGCTACACACTGGTCGAGGGTCTGGTGCCCGCCGACACCCGCACCGAGGCCTTCACCTGGCTGACCGGCGCCGTCGCGCTCGGCCAGGCGGCGGCCGTCACGGCCTCCGGACAGTTGGAGGACCGCTTCTGGGACGGCGCCGGTTTCCTGGTACCGATGGCCGGCACCACACTGGCTCTGATAACCCTTGTGGCCCTGCGATCACGACTGGCGACGCGGCCCACCAGCCGCACCGTCGCACGTGGCGTGGGTCACCGAGTGCCAGTGGCGGTGGACTGATCTCTCGGAATACGTCACTATGGACCGTCGTTAGCACTCATTGAGTGAGAGTGCCAGGAGGAAGACCAGTGCCGACCTACCAGTACCAGTGCACCGAGTGTGGCGAGGGCCTCGAGGCGGTGCAGAAGTTCACCGACGATGCCCTGACCGAATGCCCCAACTGCGGTGGCCGCCTGAAGAAGGTGTTCTCGGCCGTCGGCATTGTCTTCAAGGGCTCCGGCTTCTACCGCAATGACAGCCGCAGTTCGTCGACGAGCACCTCGCCGGCGCCGGCGTCGGCTTCCAAGCCGTCGTCGACACCTTCGACCTCTTCGTCGTCCTCTTCGGACTCGAAGTCGTCGGGTTCTTCGAGTTCGTCGGGTTCGTCGGGTTCGTCAGGTTCTTCGAACTCGAAGTCGTCAGGAACGGGCTCGTCCAGCAGTAGCAGCTCCGCCGCGTAGAACCTTGTTCTTACGGGACCCTGTCGTCGTTCTTACGGGACCCTGTCGTCGTACGACGACAGGGTCTTCGGCGTTTTCCGACCCGGGCTAGGGTGCCGTTCATGGCGAACATGGAGAACGCGCAGAGCCCTGCCGGAGAGCCGGCGGCGGACAGGGCCGAGATCGGGGTCATCGGCGGCTCGGGGTTCTACTCCTTCCTCGACGACGTGACCGAGATACAGGTGGACACCCCCTACGGGCCGCCCAGCGACTCCCTGTTCCTGGGGGAGATCGCCGGGCGCCGGGTCGCCTTCCTTCCCCGGCACGGCCGCGGCCACCATCTGCCGCCGCACCGCATCAACTACCGGGCCAACCTGTGGGCGTTGCGCGCCGTCGGCGCCCGTCAGATCCTCGGCCCCTGCGCGGTGGGCGGACTGCGACCCGAGTACGGACCGGGGACCCTGCTCGTACCGGACCAACTGGTGGACCGCACGAAGTCCCGCGCCCAGTCGTACTTCGACGGGCTTCCGCTGCCTGACGGCACGGTGCCGAACGTGGTCCACGTGTCGCTTGCCGACCCGTACTGCCCGGTCGGGCGCAAGGCCGCCCTCGAAGCGGCGCGCGGGCGGAAGTGGGAGCCGGTGGACGGTGGCACCCTCGTCGTCATTGAGGGACCCCGGTTCTCGACCCGTGCCGAGTCCCTGTGGCACCAGGCGCAGGGCTGGTCCGTGGTGGGTATGACCGGCCACCCCGAGGCGGCGCTCGCTCGCGAACTCGAGCTCTGCTACACATCGTTGACCCTCGTCACCGACCTCGACGCGGGGGCCGAGACCGGCGAGGGCGTCTCTCACGACGACGTCCTGAAGGTGTTCGCGGCGAATGTGGACCGGCTGCGGGGTGTGCTCTTCGACGCGGTCGCGGGACTGCCGGCGAACGGGACGCGGGACTGTCCGTGCACGACGGCGTTGGGCGGGATGGATCCAGGGTTCGCGCTTCCGTAGCGGGGGGGCGGGAGCGGACGCGAGGGGTGGGTGTCGGCCGGGGCCTTGGGGTTCGGGGCGGTTTGGGACGGGGGTGGAACTTCCCGTTCGGGTGAGGGAGTTGTCCACAACCCGTCGGTGGTCCACGGGCTCCGGCGGGCTCGGCCACGAGGCGTCATCGTGGGAGCGCAACCCGATCTCTCGTCACAGGTGGTGGTCACCATGGCACAGCTCGCTCCCCTCTCCTACCTCGCTACTTCCCTCGCGCCGGTAGTACGGCCGACCGACACGGATCCTGTACGTCCGCCGGGTGCGGACGCACCTCCGACCTGCGAGGTGCCTCACTTCGCGCCCGTGCGCGTACGCGGCGGGCGGTATCAGCTGCGGCGCCTGGCCCGGCACAGGCGGCGGGCCGTGGCCGCGGGGCTGGCGGTCACAGCGGCCGCGCTCATCGCGGCGAGCCCTGGCGACGCGGAGCGGGCACGGGGGCATCCGGCGAGCGCCGCCGCTTCCCCTTCCTCTTCCGCATCGGCTCATGTACGCGAACGGCGCGCGGTCGAGATGGTGACGGCGCCGGTGCGGATCGCCGACGCGGCCACGGTGCGGCTGCTGCGGCGGGGCGACCGGGTCGATGTGGTCGCGGCGGACACCGGCGTCGAAGCGGAGGTGGTCGCGGCCGGGGTCCGGGTCACCGAGGTCCCGCGGGTCGACGCCGACGAGACCGGGGCGCTGGTCGTCCTGTCCGTCCCGCGCACCACGGCGGCGCGACTGGCGGGCGCGAGCGCGACCTCACGGCTGGCGGTGACGCTGTGCTGAGTAATGCGGCCGGTGGGGACGCCGTGAGTGAAGAATCGGTGTCAAGTCCCTCGTTAGAGCTACCGAATTGGACAGGCACGGCACGCCCTAACGTAGGTTGCGGAGCTGTTTGTTCCACAACTTGTGCAGAGGGGCCCCTCGGTGAGCGAGAAGAAGAAACCCAGTGTCCTGGACGGCTTCAAGGCCTTTCTGACGCGGGGAAACGTCGTCGATCTGGCAGTCGCGGTCGTCATCGGCGCGGCCTTCACCAACATCGTCAACTCGGTGGTGAAGGGAGTCATCAACCCGCTGGTGGGTGCGTTCGGCACGAAGAATCTGGACAGCTACAGCTCCTGCCTCAAGTCCCCCTGCACGGGCACGGGCGACACCGCGACGGGCATCCGGATCATGTGGGGTTCAGTGCTGGGCGCCACGCTCAGCTTCGCGATCACCGCAGCCGTCGTCTACTTCCTGATGGTCCTGCCCATGTCCAAGTACCTGGCCCTGCAGGCGGCCCGCCAGAAGGCGAAGGAGGGCACGCAGGAAATGATGGAGGTGACCGAGCTGGAGGTGCTGAAGGAGATCCGCGACGCCTTGGTGGCACAGCGCGGTTCGGGGCACAGCGAGGACTAGCGGGGGCTGTCTGGGCCGGGGTCCGGACGTGGTCGCGCGCGGCTCAGATGTGGTGGGGCGGCTTCTCGTCGAGGAAGCGCTTGAGGTCGGCCGCGCTGTCGCCGTCGCCACCGGGCCGCTCGCCCCACCCGCGGTCCGTGTCGTCCGAGGACTGCTGGCTCAGCGGGTCGTCGAAGACCAGCGCGGCGGGCTTGGGATCGCGCGGTTCGGGGGCGGAAGCGGTGCTCATGCCTCCAGGGTACGCGGCGGGGGCGGCGACCCACCCCGGCCGAACCGGGCGCCCCACAGGGTCGACTGGCGTGGAACCGCCGACAGACGCCGAGGCAAGTGGGTCCCACGGCCCCGGCCCCTCCCCCGCGGATACCGGACCCCAGCCTGCTTGTGATCACATTCACAAGAATTTCCGGAACTTTTCTGCTGTGCTTGGCCGTATGACGTCCCGTTCCGCTTCCGAATCCGCTGCGACGCCACGGCCTACCGGTCGCGGACCGTTGTGCAGAATGACCGCCCGCGGCCGCGACGAGGCGCACCGGGTCGCGTCGCCGCTGGAGCTCTTCTTCGACCTGTGTTTCGTCGTGGGCATCGCCCAGGCGGGCGTCCAGCTGGTGCATGCCGTGGCCGAGGGGCACGCGGGTGAGGGCATCCTCACCTACGCGATGATCTTCTTCGCGATCTGGTGGGCCTGGATGAACTTCACCTGGTTCGCCTCGGCGTACGACAACGACGACGCGCTCTACCGGGTCGTCACGCTGGTGCAGATCGCCGGCGTCCTCGTACTCGCCGCCGGAGTGTCGCGGGCGTCCGGCGACCACGACTTCCTGGTCGTCTGGCTCGGGTACGCGATCATGCGGTTCGCGATGATCGCGCAGTGGCTGCGGGTGGTGCGGTCGACGGAGGGTGCCGAGAGGACGACGGCACTGCGGTATGCGGGCGGCGTGCTGCTGTGCCAGGTCGGCTGGCTGGGGCTGCTGGTCCTGCCGGAGCACGGGCGGCCCTGGGTGTTCCTGGTGATGGCCCTCGCCGAGTTGTGTGTCCCGGTGTTCGCGGAGAAGGACTTCGCGACGTCCTGGCATCCGCACCACATCTCCGAGCGGTACGGCCTGTTCACGATCATCGTCCTGGGCGAGACGATCGCCGCGGCCACGGTCGCCGTGAAGTCGGGTGTGGACGAGAACGACGCCCTCGGAGAACTGCTGCCGATCGCCGCGGGCGGGCTGCTGATCGTCTTCTCCGCGTGGTGGATCTACTTCGTGGTACCCATCCACGGGCATCTGCGGTCCAACAGACAGTCGTTCCTGTGGGGTTACGGCCACTACCTGATCTACGCGTCGGCGGCCGCGATCGGCGCGGGACTCGAAGTGGCGGTCGAGCAGGCGGTCGGAAAGGCGCACATCTCGACGCTCGCCGCGTCCTCCGCCGTGACGCTGCCGACGGCGCTGTATCTCCTCACCGTCTGGGTGCTGCATTCGCGCTACTTCAAGGTGGGCATCGCCCAGCAGGCCGTCCTGCCGACCACCGCCCTGCTGGTCATCCTGTGCACGTTCCTGGGCGACCGGGCGGTGCTCGCGGCGGGCATCGTATCGGCGCTGGCGGTGGCGGTCGGGGTGACGTTGACGGCGCGGTTGGTCACGCGGGAGGCGGCAGGGGGCGCGAAGCGGGAAACACTGTCGCCATGACAGTTGACGCTCTGACGGATGTCGCGGGTCTGCGAGTGGGGCATGCGACGCGTACCGGCGGCGGTTGGCTCACCGGCACCACGGTCGTACTCGCCCCTCCGGGCGGCGCCATCGCGGCCGTGGACGTGCGCGGCGGCGGGCCGGGCACCAAGGAGACCGACGCGCTCGACCCGCGCAACCTGGTGCAGAAGGTCGAGGCGGTCGTACTGACCGGCGGCAGCGCGTACGGGCTGGATTCGGCGTCCGGTGTGATGGCCTGGCTGGAGGAGCGCGGGCGCGGGGTGCGGGTGAGTTCCGATCCGGCACACGTCGTGCCGGTCGTTCCCGCCGCGTCGGTCTTCGACCTGGGGCGCGGCGGCGACTTCCGGGCCAGGCCGGACGCGTCGACGGGCCGCGCGGCGGTCGAGGCGGCCGCCGCGAGCGAGCCCGGCGCTCCGGTGCGTGAGGGTTGCGTGGGCGCCGGTACCGGGGCGGTCGCCGGGATGCTCAAGAGTGGGATCGGCACCGCGAGCGTCGTGCTCGCCTCGGGGATCACCGTGGCCGCGCTGGTGGTGGTCAACGCGGCGGGGTCGGTGGTGCAGCCGGAAACGGGGGCGCTCTACGGGGAGCTGATGCAGGGGCGTACGCCGTATCCACCCGCCGAGGTGCACGAGGCGGCGCAGCGGCGGCTGGCCGAAACCAGCGCGAAGAACGGCTCTCCCCCGCTGCACACCACGCTCGCGGTCGTCGCCACCGACGCCGACATCACGCGCGCCCAGGCGCAGAAGCTCGCGGGCACGGCGCACGACGGCATCGCGCGCGCTGTGCGTCCGGTGCATCTGCTGAACGACGGGGACACGGTGTTCGCACTGGCCACAGGCGCCCAGCCCTTCGCCGACCCGCATCCCCTCGCCCTCAACGACATTCTTGCGGCGGGCGCGGACCTGGTGACGCGGGCGATCGTACGGGCGGTGCGGGCGGCGGAGTCGGTGGACGGGGCGGGAGGGGTGTGGCCGACGTACGAGGAGTTGTACGGGAGACGGGGGCGGCGGGGGTAACCACCCGGAGCTTGGATGGCTGGGGCGGCGCGAGGCGCGAGGCGCGAAACGTGGAGGGTGGAGGGTGGTAGGGCGGTAGGGCAGGGGCGGGCCGGGATTTCCGCGTTGGGTTTTGTCGCCAGGGCTTGGGGGATTGTCGCGGTTCTGTCACGTGATGGTGTTCACGGCGGACGGAGGGAACCCTTCCCGCCGCCGCTCGCTCTTTCTCGACGTAGTGGAGCGGATCACCCACATCACGAGAATCTGGAGCAGCCCGTGGCAACGCCGGACAAAACAGCGCGGCGCGCACTGGGGGCCTGTGCCGCCCTGGTGGTCGGCGCCCTCACCCTCACCGCCTGCGGTGGCAGCGCGAAAGCGGACAGCAAGGACGGCAAGGACGCGGGGAGCGGCGCGAGTTCGGCCAAGTCGTCCACGGCGACCCTGGTCATCTCGGCCAAGGACGGTTCGACGGGCGCGTCGATCAACGCGACCGGCGTGAAGGTCAGCAACGGCAAGCTCACCGACGTGAAGATGACGGTGTCCGGGACGGGGGCGGCCGTAGCCGGGGCGATATCCGCGGACGGCCGGTCCTGGACGCCGAAGGAGCAGTTGGAGCGCGGGACGAAGTACCAGATATCGGCCACAGCGAAGGACGCGAGTGGGCGCACCGCCGCGGCCAACTCCATCTTCACTACGGTCACCTCGAGCAACAGCTTCATTGGCACGTACACGCCCGACAACGGCACCAAGGTCGGCGTCGGGATGCCGGTCTCGTTCAACTTCGACAAGGTGATCAGCGACAAGAAGGCCGTGCAGTCGCACATCACGGTGTCCTCCAGCAGCGGGCAGCAGGTGGTGGGGCACTGGTTCGGGACGCAGCGGCTCGACTTCCGGCCCGAGGAGTACTGGAAGGCCGGTTCCAAGGTCACGATGAAGATCGACCTGGACGGAGTCGAGGGCGCGAACGGCGTCTACGGGGTGCAGGAGAAGACCGTCACCTTCACCATCGGGCGGTCCCAGGTGTCCACGGTCGACGTCAACACGCAGACCATGACGGTCGTACGGGACGGAAAGACCCTCAAGAAGGTCCCGATCTCGGCGGGCAGCCCGGACCACACGACGTACAACGGGCAGATGGTGATCTCGGAGAAGTTCGTGCAGACGCGGATGAACGGATCGACGGTCGGTTACGGCGGCGAGTACGACATCCCGGATGTGCCGCACGCGATGCGTCTGACGACTTCGGGGACGTTCATTCACGGCAACTACTGGTACAACAAGGGCAATCCACCGTTCGGCCGGGAGGGCACCAGCCACGGCTGTGTGGGGCTCGCCGATGTGCAGGGCGCACAGGGGGACACCAGCGCCAAGTGGTTCTACGACAACTCCCTCGTCGGGGACGTCGTGATCGTCAAGAACTCCCCCGACAAGACCGTCGCGCCGGACAACGGGCTCAACGGCTGGAACATGTCGTGGAGCGCCTGGACCACCGGAAGTGCCGTCTGACGAGGGCTTTTTGCCTCGCGGGTGGGTCGTGCGGGAACTTGCCGCGCGGCCTGCCCGTTTTCCGGCCGTACGTTTTCTCGGTTCGCGGACATGATGTCCGATCGAGGGGCTACGGTATGCACCCACAAGGTGACATGCAGCAACGCCGGGAGAAACCTTGAGCGTTCCGTACGAGACAGCAGCGTACGAACCACCCGAGTCGCCCGAGTCTCCGGAGGAGCATCTCGCGCGACTCCTTGGTCGTGCCCTGAATTCCTTCGAACTGCCGGACGAGACGATACGGCGGCTCGACTGTGCGCTGGCGCACGACAGTTCGCTGCACTCCGCGCACCACAGCGCGGGGCTGCATCGCGAGACGTACCGACACACCTGGCTGCTCGCCGACGGCTCGGCGGTCACACTGTGGGAGCTGGTGCACAACACGGCACCCGGCAGCGATCCGGAGCACGAGGTGTACGTCGACGACGAGGAGCTGCGCGCCGCCACGGACCGGCTGCCGCTGCCCGCGGACACACCGGACTTCGAACTGGCCGTGCTCGTACACCTGTCGCCGTTCCCCGAGCCGCGCCACGAGTACGTGCCCGACGACTCGGCGGATCACGCACGAAGGCTGTTACGGCGGGCCGAGAATCCGGATCAGCCGGAGGCCGACATCGCAGCGCTGCTGACACGCGAGGCGTGCGCGCACCAGATCACCCAGGCCTTCGGCCGCCCCTGCCGGACAGGCCGGCCGGGGATGTCCTTCTCGCTCTACGAGCACGCGTTCCTGCTGCGTGACGGGCAGGAGATCTCCCTGTGGGAGGTCGAGCACACGGCGACGCCCGACCGGCGGCACATGTGCGAGGTGTACGCCACGGAGGGCGCGGCGCGTGACGCGATGGAGCGGCTCGCGGCTCGGCTCAACTGACACCCACGGAGTCAGTGGGTCACCGGAGGCCGTCTACGGACGGCTTTCGCTGAACTGACGTACCAGACCGGCAAAAGCGGCGTGCTCCTGCGGGGTCAGTTCGACGGGCGCCGTGTCGGGACCGGCCCGTCGTTGGCGGGGCATCGCCCGGAGCGCGTCGCTATGAGAATGGACCGCGTCACCGTGAGGCTGGAGCGCGTCGCCGTGGCGCCGGAGCGCGTCGCCGTGGCGCTGGACCGCGACTTCGGAGCGGTCACGGCCCCGACCTCCGCGCAGGAGGCGTACCAGCCCGACAACCCAGATGACCGTCGCCAGGGCGAGGGCGGCCGCACCTGTGAGCTGAAGGATCGACACTTGCTCGGGCATACTCCCCAGTAGACACCACGGTCCGGGACTTTAGTCCCGGACCGTGACGTATATCGCAGATGCGGCGAACAGCTCACAGATGCAATAAATGGATCACAGATGCAGTGAACTGCTCACAGGCTCCCTAAAGGGGCAGGCGGCCGGTGGTTGGCGTTCAGGCTGCTGCCACCGGCTCCTCGTGCTCGGCCTTCGCCGATATCGGAGCGTCGGCGACCCCCGTACCCGTGCCCTCGGGGGCCTGCTTGCGCATGCCCTTCAGGACGACCACCAGGGCGGTGGTGACGCAGACGCCCGCGGCGATGGCGACGAGATAGAGGAACGGGTTGCCGATCAGCGGGACCACGAAGATGCCGCCGTGCGGGGCGCGCAGGGTGGCGCCGAACGCCATCGACAGGGCGCCGGTGACCGCGCCGCCCACCATGGACGACGGGATGACCCGCAGCGGGTCCGCCGCGGCGAACGGGATCGCGCCCTCCGAGATGAAGGAGGCGCCAAGGACCCAGGCTGCCTTGCCGTTCTCGCGCTCGGTCTGGGTGAAGAGCTTGGCGCGGACGGTCGTGGCCAGGGCCATGGCGAGCGGCGGGACCATACCGGCCGCCATCACCGCGGCCATGATCTTCATCGCCGAGTCGCTGGGGCTCGCGACCGCGATGCCCGCCGTGGCGAAGGTGTACGCGACCTTGTTGACCGGGCCGCCGAGGTCGAAGCACATCATCAGGCCGAGCAGGGTGCCGAGCAGGATGGCGTTGGTGCCGGTGAGGCCGTTGAGCCAGTCGGTCATGCCCCTCTGCGCGGAGGCGATGGGTTTGCCGATGACCACGAACATCAGGAACCCGACGATCGCCGCGGAGATCAGCGGGATCACCACCACCGGCATGATGCCGCGCAGCGCCTTCGGGATCCTGACCTTCTGGATCCCGAGCACCACGGCACCGGCGATGAGACCGGCGGCCAGACCGCCGAGGAAGCCCGCGTTGATGGTGAGGGAGATCGCGCCGCCGACGAAGCCGGGGACAAGACCTGGCCGGTCCGCCATGCCGTACGCGATGTAGCCGGCGAGGACGGGGACCAGGAAGCCGAAGGCCACGCCGCCGATCTGGAAGAACAGCGCACCCCAGCTGTCCGCCTGCAGCCACATGAAGTGGTCCATGACGGACGGCGCCTTGTTGACCTGGTAGCCGCCGATCGCGAAGCCCAGGGCGATCAGCAGACCGCCCGCGGCGACGAACGGCACCATGTAACTCACGCCGCTCATCAGCCACTTGCGGAGCTTGCTGCCGTAGCCCTCGCCGGACTCGCCGGTGCGCTCCACCGGCGTGCCGGGCGCGGAGCCCGCGGAGACCTCGCCGCGCTCCGCCTTGCCGCGGACCTCGGAGATCAGCTCGGCGGGGCGGTTGATGCCCGCCTTCACACCGACGTCGACGGTCGGCTTCCCGGCGAAGCGGTCCTTCTCCCGTACGGGCACGTCGTGCGCGAAGATCACGCCGTCCGCCGCCGCGACGACCGCCGGGTCGAGCCGGGTGAAACCGGCGGAGCCCTGCGGCTCGACGACGAGTTCGACACCGGCCTCGCGTCCCGCGTTCTCCAGCGACTCGGCCGCCATGTACGTGTGCGCGATGCCGGTGGGGCAGGAGGTGACGGCGACGATACGGAACGGGCGCTCGTCGGAGGTGGCGGTGGCGCCCGGCGCCGGGGCGGGGCCGTCCGCGACGGTCGCACCCGGCGCCGGGGCCGCGCCGTCCGTGGCGGGGTCGGCGGAGGCCGCCGCGTTCGACTCCGCCGCGGAGTCATCGGAGTTGTCGGAGTTATGGGAGGCGGCGGCTGTCGCCTCGGGCTCGTCCCCGCGGATGAGCGCGGCCGCGGCCGCCGCGTCGTCCACCGACCGCAGCGCGCTCGTGAACTCGGCGTTCATCAGATGCCTGGCCAGGGACGACAGCATCGTGAGGTGGGCGTCGTCCGCGCCCGCGGGGGCGGCGATCAGGAAGATCAGGTCGGCGGGGCCGTCCGGCGCGCCGAAGTCGACCCCGGCCGCGCTGCGCCCGAAGGCGAGCGTCGGCTCGGTGACGTGTTCGCTGCGGCAGTGCGGGATGCCGATGCCGCCGTCGAGGCCGGTCGGCATCTGGGCCTCACGGGCGGCCACGTCGGCGAGGAAGCCGTCGAGGTCGGTCACCCGGCCCAGGGCCACCATGCGCTCGGCGAGGGCTCGTGCCGCCGCTTCCTTCGTGTCGGCGGACAGGTCGAGGTCGACCAGGTCCGCGGTGATCATCTCGCTCATCGCGGGCTCCTTCGCACGCGTATCGCCCGGGGGACGTCATGGGCGGGGGCGGGGACGGGGGTGAGTGCGGGTGTGAGTACGCGTATGCGTACGGGGGTGAGGACAAACCTCAGGTGAGGTGCTGGCCTGGTGGTGGAGGCAGGACCGGGGGAGCCCCGCCTCCACCACCCGGCGGCGGGACCGGGCCGGCCCCGTCGTCGTATGGCTGCGGCGGGGACGGGGAAACCCCGCCGCTTCAGGGCCAGTTCAGGGGGTTGGGGGCGGGTGGATGCGGGGCGGGTGAGTACGGAGACGGTGGGTGCGAGGCCGGTGAGTACCGGGCCGGTGGATACGGGACCCTTGTGCCCGGGGCCGGTGGGTACGGAGCCCGCCTGCCCGGGGCCGGAGAGCACGTAGCCGGTGGGTACGCGACCCACCCGCCCGACGCCAGTAAGCCCCGGGCCGGTGGATACGGGACCCCCGTGCCCGGGGCCGGTGGATACGGAGCCCGCCTGCCCGGGGCCGGAGACCACGTAGCCGGTGGGTACGCGACCCACCCGCCCGACGCCAGTAAGCCCCGGGCCG
>NZ_JBHXMF010000039.1:0-2280 GCF_042721055.1 Streptomyces sp. NPDC058470 | reverse complement strand
GGTAAGCACAGAGCCCGCCTCCCAGCCGCCCGTGAGCACGGAGCCGGTGAGCACGTGACCCACCTCCCCGCCGCCCGCGACCACGTGACCCACCCACCCCGGGCCGGTAGGCACGGGACCGGTAAGCACGGGACCGGTAAGCACGGGACCGGTAACCGCACGGCCCGCCTCTTCGACACCCGTGAGCACGGAGCCCGCCCGCCCGCCGCCAGGGCGTCCGGGGCCGGTCGGCCGGGTGTGGTGTGCGGTCATGACGCCGGCTCCGTCAGTACGCGGTCCACCGGGATCTCCGAGGTGACCGTCACGGCGGAGGGGTCGAGGTCGGCTGGGCCCGGCATGACGCTGCCGGGGAGTTGGACGGCGGCGGCGCCGTGGGCGACGGCGGAGGCCAGTGCCTTCGGGCCGCTGCCGCCGGCGATCAGGAAACCGGCGAGTGAGGAGTCACCGGCGCCCACGTTGCTGCGTACGCCGTCCACCCGTGCGCTCGCGAACCAGGCACCCTCGCCGTCCACGAGCAACTGACCATCGGCGCCCAGGCTCGCGAGCACGGCGCGCGCACCCAGCTCGCGCAACTCCTCGGCCGCCTTGACCGCGTCGCCCACCGTGGTGAGGGGGCGCCCGACGGCTTCCGCGAGCTCCTCCGCGTTCGGCTTCACCAGGTCGGGCCGCTCGCGCAGCGCCGCGAGCAGCGCGGGACCTGAGGTGTCCAGCGCGATCCGGGCGCCCGCCGCATGCGCACGGGCGACGAGATCGGCGTACCAGGAAGGCCCGAGCCCCCGCGGCAGGCTGCCGCAGCAGGTGATCCAGTCGGTCTCGCCGGAGCGGTACTGGGAGCGGACGGTTTCCAGGAGGAGTTCGGCCTCGGTGGCGGAGAGTTCCGGGCCGGGCGCGTTGATCTTCGTCAGGGTGCCGTCGGGTTCGGCGACCGAGATGTTCGAGCGGGTGGCTCCGGCTATCGGGACCGGTGCGACCTCGATGCCCTGCGCGTCGAGCAGGGCGGCGACGAGTGCGCCGGGCGCACCACCCAGGGGCAGGACGGCGACCGTGCGCTGCCCGGCGGCTGCGACCGCGCGCGAGACGTTCACGCCCTTGCCGCCCGGGTCCATGCGTTCGCCGGTGGCCCGGATGACCTCGCCGCGGTCGAGCGACGGGACCTCGTACGTACGGTCGAGGGAGGGGTTGGGGGTGACGGTGAGGATCATGCGCACTCGTTTCTCAACACACAGCGGTCACGTGCCGCTTGCCGCTTGCCGCTTGCCGCTCAATACACACAACACACAGCGCCTCAGAAAGCAGAGCGCTCTAGACACACAGCACTTCGGTGCCGCCGCGTTCGATGGCGGTGGCGTTGTCCGGGCTCAGCCCGCGGTCGGTGATCAGCAGGTCCACATCGCTCAGGTCGCCGAAGCGGGCGAAGTGCTCCTGGCCGTGCTTGGAGGAGTCGGCGAGCAGCACCACACGGCGCGCGGCGCGCATGGTGGCGCGTTTGACGGCGGCCTCGGCGAGGTCGGGGGTGGTCAGTCCGTACGAGACGGAGAAGCCGTTGGCCGCGATGAAGAGGACGTCGGCGCGGATCTCGCTGTACGCGCGGAGCGCCCAGGCGTCCACGGCGGCGCGCGTACGGTGCCTCACGCGCCCCCCGACGAGGTGGAGTTGGATGCCGGGGTGGTCCGCGAGACGGGCCGCGATCGGCAGGCTGTGGGTGACCACGGTGAGCGTCGCCTCCAGCGGGACCGCGCCGGCGAGCCGGGCGATCGTCGATCCGGCGTCCAGGATCACCGTGCCGTCGTGCGGCAGTTCGGCGACGGCGGCCTGGGCGACGCGGTCCTTCTCGTCGGCCGCGGTGTACTCGCGCTCGGCGAGGTCGGGCTCGAAGTCCAGCCGCCCGGCCGGTATCGCGCCACCGTGCACCCGGCGTACGAGGCCCGCGCGGTCCAGCGTCTTCAGGTCCCGGCGGATGGTCTCCGCGGTGACCTGGAACTCCTCGGCCAGTGACACCACGTCCACCCGGCCGCCGTCACGGGCGAGCCGGAGGATCTCCTGCTGCCGCTCCGGTGCGTACATGTCCGTTCGCCTCCGAGTCATGCCCGAACCTGTGGTTTCCATCGGAGGCTACGCCCGGATTTCCGCAAAGTAAACAAGTACGGGCGCGATCCGGGCATGAACGGACTTCGGTTGCCGAGGGCAACACAAACCGGGGCAACGCAAGGGGCCCGGCACGTGAAGGACGCTGTTGGTTAATCCGGATCCCTGCGTGACGTCGGCCTTCAAGACCTGGTT
>NZ_JBHXMF010000038.1:47030-94763 GCF_042721055.1 Streptomyces sp. NPDC058470 | reverse complement strand
ATCCGCCACCAGCCCAAACTCAAGAGCCAGAGCAACCTAACGGAGTCCTACTAGTCGGCTAGTTGGCTAGTCGAGGTGTCGGCTCCCCTTGGGGGGAGGGAGCCGACACCGTCCTATGCGCTCATGATGCCTCGGATGACTCCGAGGTCCAGCAAGTCCTGTGGCCGGATGCGGAGTTGGTCGGCCGTGGCCCGCACCTCGCCGGCCGGGCGCTTGAGGATCGCTGCGGCGAGCTCCGGCGCGATGACGGAGAAGTAACTGTCCGGCGTGGCCCAGGTGTTGCCGGGCGCGGCCAGCGCGAGCGCGCCGCCCGAACCGCCCTCGCCGATCACCAGCGTGGTGACCGGGGTACGGGCCGTTGCGACCGCGGCGAACAGGTCCGCGATCGCCGAGCCCGTGCCCTGCCGCTCGGCCTCCGCGTCATTCGCGGCGCCCGGAGTGTCCACCAACGTCAGTACCGGGAAGCCGAGTCGGCCCGCGAGGCGGATCAGGCGCGCGGCGGTGCGGTAACCGGCGGGGCGGGTGGCCGTCCCGCACTGGGCGGCGTACGCGATGGTCCGCCCGCCATGCGAGCCGAAGCCGCACAGCATGCCGGCGTCGGTGCCGCCGCAGCGGTCGCCGCTGATGGTGGTGCGGTGGGTGAAGTAGGAGTCCAAGTAGGCGGCGGCGCGCGGGCGTTGGGGGGAGCGGGCACGATCGGCCGCGTCCCAGCCGGTGGTGGGGAGGTCGGGTGTGCCGAGGGCGGGTGGAGGGGGCGCGGGCTCCGGCGAGGGGCTGGTGAGCAGCTCCAGCCACAGCGACAGCGTCTGCCGCAGCTCCTGCGGCTGTACGACGGCGTCCACCGCGCCCGCCGACACCTGGGCCTCGGCCGTGTACGCCGCCGGGTCCGCGTCGGGCGGGCGGACCCGGGAGCCCGCGAAGCCCACCTGGGCGCCGGGCAGCGCAAGGGTCACGTCGGCGCCCGCGCCCAGCGTGGCCCAGCCGCCCCCCGTCGTCGGGTCCCGCAGTACGGCGATCTGTGCCGTCCCCGCTTCCCGGGTGAGCGCCGACTGGCGTGCCACGCGCTGGAGTTGGGTGAGCGCGAGCATGCCCTCCTGCATCCGGCTGCCGCCGGTCGCGACGAGAGAGACCAGCGGGAGACGGTGCTCGCGCGCGTAGGTGTACGCCGCCTCCAGCCGGTCGCCGGTGCGCTCGCCGAGCGAACCGCCGAGGAAGCCGAACTCGAAGGCGATCAGTACGACGGGGGTGGAGCCGATGGTGGCGCGGCCGCAGACGACGGATTCCTCCTCGCCGGTGCGGGTGGCGGCGCGGGCGCGCGAGTCGTCGTACCCCTGCCAGGACAGTGGGCCGTCGGGCTTGAAGTTGCCGACAGGGGAAGCCAGTTCACTGAACTCGCCGTCCGCGACGAGGGCGATGGCCTCGCGGGTCGTAAGGCGTTCAGTCATTGCTGTTCCTTAGGGCCCGCTTCAGGATCTTGCCCATGTCGTTGCGGGGCAGGGCGTCCAGGAAGTGCACGACGCGGGGGCGCTTGTGCGGGGCGAGGCGGCGGGCTACGTGGTCGGAGAGCTCCGGGCCGAGGGCGGCGGGGGCGGGGGTGCTGACCGGCACCACCCAGGCCACGATCCGCTCGCCGAGATCGTCGTCGGGTTCACCCGTGACGGCCGCCTCCCGCACGGCGGGGTGTTCCAGCAACGCGTTCTCGATCTCACCGGCGCCGATCTTGTAGCCGCCGCTCTTGATCAGGTCGGTGGCCTTGCGGCCGACGATGCGTACGTAGCCGTCGGCGTCCAGGGTCGCCATGTCGCCGGTGCGGAACCAGCCGTCCTCGGTGAACGCGGCGGCGGTGGCGTCGGGGCGGTTCAGGTACTCCGTGAAGAGGTTCGGCCCGCGGACCTGGATCTCGCCCACGCGGTCATCGTCGGTCGCGCCGGTCGGTGCGCCGTCGGTGTCGTACGCGGCGATCGTCGAGCCGTCCTCCTCGACGAGCCGCAGGTCGACGCCGGGCAGCGGCACACCGACGGTCCCGGGCCGGGGTTCACCGTCCACCCGGACACTCGTGTTCATCAGGGTCTCCGTCATGCCGTACCGCTCGATGACCCGGCGCCCGGTCGCGGCCGTGATGCGCCGGTGGTCGTGCACGGGCAGCGCGGCGGAACCGGACACCAGGAGCCGCGCCCTGCCGAGCGCCTTGGCCAGCTCCACGTCCTCGTCCAGGGCTTCGGCGAGCCGGTGGTACATCGTCGGCACCCCGAACAGCATCGTGGCGCCGTCGTTCAGCTCCCGGGCCACGCCCTCCGCGCTGAACCGCCCCAGATGCCGCAGCGACCCGCCGCGCCGCAGCGGCCCCAGCACCCCCAGGATCAGCCCGTGCACATGGAACAGCGGCAGCCCGTGCACGAGGACGTCGTCACCGGTCCACTGCCAGGCGTCGGCCAGCGCGTCGAGGGTGGCGGCGATCGCCCGGCGGGGGATGACGGCGCCCTTGGGCGGGCCGGTGGTGCCGGAGGTGTAGACGACGAGGGCGGCGGAGTCCTCCGGGAACTCCTGGACGGCAGGCGAACCGCTACGCGCTGGGCGCACCTCGACACCGCCACCCCTTGGGCGCACCTCGACGTCGATCCGCTCCAACTCCCGTAGGCCGGCGGGCAGTTCCGCTGCCGCCGACGTCAGCACCACCGACGGCCGGCTGTCGGACAAGATGTGCCCCAGCTCGCCCTCACCCGACTTCGGGTTGAGCGGCACGGCGGGCACTCCGGCGAGCAGCGCGCCCACCACTCCTACGGCCGTCTCCAGGCTCGGCGTCGCCCACACGGCGACCCTCCCGGCCCCGCCGAGCCGCTCCGCCAGCGCCCCCGCCGCGTCGGCGAGCTCCCCGTACGACAGCGACCGATCACCGAACCGCACCGCAGGCCGCTCCGCGACCGAGCCGCCCACCAGGGCCGGAAAGAGGTGAGACACGCGTACTCCTTGTCAGAGGGACTGCGCAGGGACTTTCTGCGGGGGACCTTCTGATCTGTTCCTACACGATGACGCTTCTGAAGTGGGTGGTGAGTCGCCGGTCCGCGTCCAGGACGTGGAACGCCAGTGCGGGCGGCAGGCCCAGGTGGACATGGTCCTGCGGGTGGGCGCGGTCTTCCCACGGGAGGCGGGCGGTGGAGACGACACCCGGCGCCACGAGGAGGGGGCGGCCCGCGAAAGTGGTCGCCGCCGGGGTGTGGGCATGGCCGGTCAGGAAGGCGGTGAGGTGGGGGTGGCGGGCGGCCAGTTCGGCGAGCGGGTGCTCGTCCAGCAGGCGGATGCTGTCGACGTAGGGGATGTTGAGGGTGGTCGGAGGGTGGTGGAAGGCGACCAGGACCGGGGTCGTCGCCTCTGTCAGTACCTGGTCCAGCCAGACCAGTGTCGCGTCGTCCAGGTGGCCGTGGTCCTTGCCCGGCACCGAGGAGTCGCACAGGGCGAGGGTGAAGCCGGGGGCGTGGTGGACCTGGTTGACCGGGCCGGGCGCGAGCCGGTGGCCGAGCAAGTGCTCGCGGAACGAGGCGCGTTCGTCGTGGTTGCCGGGGCAGACCACAACCGGGTGTCGGGAGGTGAGAAGCCGGCGGGCCTCCTCGTACTCGGACGGCAGGCCGTGGTCGGCGATGTCACCCGTGACGAGGACAGCGTCCAGGTCGTAGGGGAGGCCTTCCAGATACGCCATGACGGCGCGGGTGCGTTCGATGCTGCGCTGCCCGCTGTCGATGTGGATGTCGCTGAGGTGGGCGATGACGATCACGGGGGTCCTTTCGTGGTCCGCTTGTTCGTCCGTGCCACGAACCTAAGCGACTCCCGGACCACGAATAAGATCCAGTCCCATGCCCGAAAACTGGTCCAGTTCGCGGCTCGACCTGCATCTCGACCTCGACGCCGAGGGTGGCCGCCGCGCCCGCCTGGAGACGGCCCTGCGCGACGCGATCCGCGCCGGCCGGCTGACCACCGGGACGCCGCTGCCCTCGACGCGGGGGCTCGCCCAGGAGCTGGGCCTGTCGCGCGGGACCGTCACCGCCGCCTACGACCAGCTCGCCGAGCAGGGGTACTTGACTACTCGGCCGGGCGCCGCAACCAGGGTGGCCGAGGTGCTGCCCCATCTTCCGGCTCAGGTACCGGCCGACACTCCTGCACATCCTCCGCCGCATGATCTGCGCCCCGGCCGTCCCGACGTCAGTGCCTTCCCTGCCCGCGCCTGGCTCGCCGCGACGCGCCGCGTCCTGGACCGGGCCCGCCCCGAGGTGTTCGGCCCCGGCGATCCCCAGGGCCGTATCGAACTGCGTACCGCCCTCGCCGACTACCTCGGTCGCACCCGCGGCGTGCTCACCACCCCGGACCGGATTGTGATCACGTCCGGCTACTACCAGGCAGTCCAGTTGCTCTGCCGGGTCCTGCTCGCCCAGGGCCGGGAGGTCGCCGCGTTCGAGGACCCCGGCCACGACTTCTACCGGGACACGGTCTGCCGTGCGGGCCTCCGCGCGCACGCGCTTCCGGTGGACGCGTACGGCGCGGACACCGAGGCCCTGACCGCACGCACCGACGCGGTCTTCCTCACTCCCTCGCACCAGTACCCGACGGGCGTGCCACTGCACCCCGGCCGCCGCCAGGCCTTCTGTGCCTGGGCGCGCTCCTCGGGCGGGCTGATCGTCGAGGACGACTACGACGGCGAGTTCCGTTACGACCGTCGTCCCGTCGGCGCGCTCCAGAGCCTGGCGCCCGACCATGTCGCGTACTGCGGTACGACGTCCAAGACGCTCGGCCCCGCCCTCCGCCTGGCCTGGACGGTCCTGCCGCCGGATCTGGTCGAACCGGTCGTTCGGGTGAAGCAGGAAGACGACCTGTACACGGAGACGCTGGGCCAGTTGGTCCTGGCCGACTTCATCGCCACGCACGCGTACGACCGCCACATCCGCGCCGCCCGCCAGCGCTACCGCATACGCCGGGAACTGCTGATGGACCGGCTGGCCGCGTTCCCCGGCCTCACCGCCCACGGCGTCCCGGCCGGCCTGCACACCCTGGTCACCCTGCCGCGCGAAGGGCCCACGGAGGCCGACCTCCTGACCATGTGCGCAGACCGGGGGGTGGCCCTGCGCGGTCTCACCGAGCTGCACCACCACCCCGACAGTGACCGCCCCGAGGGCCTGCTGATCGGCTTCGCGGCGCCTTCCGAACGGGCTTGTCCGGCAGCGATCGACGCCCTGACGGGGGTCCTTGCGGAATCCATTACGCTCCCGAGCGCCCGTCGTCCGAGGCCACCGCAACCTTGAGGACGGCCCAGACGGTCTTGCCCAAGCTGTGGTCGACGGTCCCGAACTCGTCGGCCAGTTCCCGGACCAGATAGAGCCCTCGGCCGCCGCACCCGTCAGGGTCGGGCTCGCGGACCTCCGGGCTCCCGTCACCACTGTCCAGGACCTCGACCTTGAGCAAGTCGTCCTGCAAGGACAACCGGAGTAAGCACTGCCGGCCGGGCGGCACTCCATGGAGTACCGCGCTGGTGGCGAGTTCCGAGACGCACAGCTTCACGTCCTCGTGGCGGCTGGTGACCCCCCACTTCGTCAGCGTGGCGAGGGTGAACTCGCGTGCCGCGCGGACGGAGACGCGTGACCGCGGGAACCGTCGCTGCCGTAGCAAGAGCATGGTGCTCCACCATCCTTGGTCCTGGGCTGTACGATTTCCAGCAAGTTACTGCTATTCGCGAAAAGCGGCAAGGTATCGGAAGGGTGGTCCGGCTCTTCAACTCGCTTACTGTGTAAAGCGGCAAGGTTCGGTGGGCGCGTGGACACGAGAGGGGAGGCGCCATGAGTCCCGGCGAGTGGACCAGCACCTCGATGCCGTATCTGACTCCGCGTGAACAGGGGGAGCCGGACGCCTGGAGTGCGGAACTCGAAGCGCGGGGGCAGCGGGGAAGCCAGCGTGTCGTACACGCGGGGGAGGTGCCGGCGCCTTCCGGAATCGCCGAGTTGCTGGGTCTGTCCGTGGCGGCGACGGTTGTCGTACGTCGCCGCGTCATCTATCTCGCTGATGAGCCCTGCGAGTTGACGGACACGTACTACCCCGTTGACATCGCCCGGGGTACCCGGCTCGCGTCGACGGCCAAGATCCGAGGCGGGGCGGTCACCCTGCTCGCCGAGCTCGGGTACGCGGCGGCCCTGGTACGGGAGGACGTCGTGGCACGTATGCCTACCGAGGACGAGCGAGAGGTACTGGGGACAGCGGAGGGCGAACCCCTCCTACAGCTGACCCGGGTCACTTTCGATCACGAGGACCGGCCCATCCAGGTGGACCGCATGGCGATGCCCGCCCACCGCCAGCAACTTCGGTACGAGATCAGGGTCGGTGACGACAGTGCCCAGAGCTGAGGACGAGGACCTCGACCGCCGTTCGCTGCATGAGCGGATCGCGGCCGATCTGCGCGAGGACATCATGTGCGGGGATCTGCCGCCAGGGGCCAAGGTGCCGTCCACGGTGCAGCTCAAGGCCCGCTTTGACGCGTCGAACGCCACTGTGCAGAAGGCGCTGCAACTCCTCAAGGACGAGCGGCTGGTCGTCGGGCGCGCCGGTGCCGCCGTCACCGTCCGGGAGCACCGCCAGCGGACGGTCCGGCCCGCCGACTACATGGCTCCTGCCGAGCCGGGCGAGCCCTACCCCTGGCTCAGGGAGTCGTCCAAGGACGGGGCGAGTGCGCGCAGCGAACTGCTGGAAGTGGCCGAGGTGACACCTCCCGCGGATGTCGTCGAAGCGCTGCACCTGCCAACGGGCGGCTCGGCGTTGCTGCGCGCCCAGTTGCTGCTGATCGACGACGAACCGGCGGAACTGGTTCAGTCGTACTACCCGTTGGAGATCGCCCGTGGCACGGCGATGGCCAAGCGCCGCAAAATCAAGGGCGGTACGCCCGCGCTCCTCGCGGACCTCGGGTACCCGCCGCGCTTGAGCGTGGACAGGGTATCGGCCCGTGTCCCCACGCAGGAGCAGTACGGGCTGCTGCAACTCCCCGGCGACCTGCCCGTGTTGCGCACGCTCCGCGTCGTACACAGCGACGGTGACCGGCCCATCGAAGCGTCGGTGCTGGTCAAGGCTGGGCATCTGTACGAGTTGCGGTACGAGTTCACCGCCCCGCCGATCTGATCGTTACTGTGCCCGTGTGCTGCCTGACATCGAGTTGACGCCCCCGGAGCGACAGGTATGGGACGCCTTTGCCGAGGGGCGGTGGGTGGATCTGCGGAGCGGGGAGGCCGAGGCCGATGATCCGGTGCGGGGCGGGAGTTGGGGGCCCGAGCGCACCGTCCGGGCGGCTGTGCTGGTCGCGTTGCTGGTGGGCGGTGACGCCGGGTCCTCCGGTGCTGTCGCCGGTCTGCGGCTCGCCGGTGCGCGGATCACTGGGCAGCTCGACCTCGACGGTGCGGAGATCGGCCATGTGCTCTGGCTGGAGCACTGCCGACTCGAGGAGGCGGTGAGCCTCTATGGGGCGTCGACCCGGACAGCCCACATCAGGGACAGCTGGGTTCCTGGCGTGGAGGCCGGGCTGGCCCGGGTCCAGGGGCATCTCGACCTGAAGCGTTCGGTGCTGGACGGGGACCGGCTCTCGCTCGTCAACGCCCACATCGCCGGCGAGCTGAACCTGAACGGGACGCGGATATCCACCCCCGGGGAGTGGGCCGTCTTCGCGGGCGGCCTCGTCATGGAGGGTGGTGTCTTCTGCAAGAACCTCACCACGCGGGGCGGGGTGCGGTTGTTGGGCGCTCAGTTGTCCGGGGGACTGTTCATGCAGGGGGCGCGGCTCAGCAGTCCCGAGGGTGTGGCGCTGGCCGCGGACAGCGTGACCGCCGGGACGCTGGATCTGTCGAAGGGGTTCACCGCGGAGGGCACCGTACGCCTCCGAGGCGCCCGGATCTCCGACAACCTGACCTTCGAGGGGGCGACCCTGAAGGGTGCGCGGGGCGGGGAGGAGCCCTCCGTGGTCTGCCTTCTGATGCAGGCCACCGACTTCGACTTCACCGTTGCCGAGACGCCCGAGGGGGCCGTCGATCTACGGGGCGCCCAGGTCTCGTACCTCTATGAGGGCGAGCACAGTTGGCCGGCCGTGGTGGAGCTGGACGGATTCGTCTATGGGTCCATCAAGATGGTCGAAGGGGGGCGACGGCGCGAGGCGGTGGGCCGGCCGGAGGGCGTGGTGCGCCGGGTGGGCTGGGTTCGGCGGAGTCCTGGTTACAGCCCTCAGCCGTACGAGCAACTGGCCAGCTGCTACCGGAAGGTAGGCCACGACGACGACGCCCGCCGGGTGCTGCTGGCGAAACAGCGCCATCGACGCCGTACGTCGGGCCCGGCCGGACGCGCCTGGGGACATGTGCTGGACGCCACCGTCGGATACGGATACCGGCCGTGGCTGGCCGGCGTCTGGCTCCTCGCGCTGATCCTGCTCGGCACGCTGGTCTTCGCGGCCGATGATCCGGTACCGGTCAAGGAAGGCGAAGGAGCCCCGTTCCAGCCCTTCGTCTACACCCTCGACCTGCTGATTCCCCTCGGCGGTCTGGGCCAGCGGGCGAACTGGTACTGGGCGGACGGCGGCGCGCAGTGGCTGGCGTACGCCCTGATCGCCGCCGGATGGGTGCTCACCACGGCGGTGCTCGCGGGCGTCACCCGCACCCTGAACAGGACTTAGCGTCGGGGACCAGGAGTCCGCGGCGGGCGAACCCGAAAGTCATGGCGCGGCCCGACCGGGGCACGTAGGGTCGGCGGAAGCTGACAATTTGATGAGTTAACTTCCGGGAGCCCCTTGGTGAGTGAGTCCCCGACTCTTGCCGAGACACTCGCGCGTCCCGACGCGCGGACCGCCGAGAAGAGCCTGCACCGAGGCGCAGCCCTCGGCGTACGGGTGCTGCCCGCGGCGTATCTCGCGGAGAGCGGGAAGCCGCTCTCCGAGTTCCCCCACGGGGAGCGGCGATGAGGCTTGTCCGTGGAGTGCGCGGGTTCGTGGCGGGGCTGCGGCCGGCCGGAACCGACTCCGAGATGCGGCGTCTCGCGCTGGAGCTGAGCCGTGTGCTGCGCAAGCGGATCGACAGAACCCCGGTGGATGTCCGGGAGTTGGCGCAGGCGCTGTGCGAGGAGATGAGTGGGCGCCGGGACGGGCGGCCCGTGCGGCTCCGCTTCGAGCGCTTCCCCGACGAGTTCGAGGTCACCGGCCTGTGGATGGAGTTCCACGACTTCGACCTCGTCGTCATCGAGGAGCGCGCCGAGGCCGTGCAGCAACTCGTCATCCTCGGCCACGAGTTGTGGCACATGAGGCAGGGACACCACAACCATCACATCGACGGGGCGGCCGCCGCGGCCCGTACCCTGTCGGACGGCACCGGCTGGCAGGAGATCGCCCTCACCGTCGCCGCCCGCCACGGGTCCCATGCGGCCGAAGAGGACGAGGCCGAGGATTTCGGGCTGCGGCTGGCGAGTGTCTTCCGCTCGTGGGTGACCGGATCCGGTGCGCGACCGGGGCCGGTCGACCCGGTCGGTCAGGCCATCCAGGCGTCACTGGGCTATCGCGGACCGCAGGACTGATCGGCGATGAGTCCCTCCAGCTTCTTCGACGACCTCTACATCTCCTTCTGGATACCGACGGCGGTCCTGGCCGTCGCCCTCGCGATCAAACTGCCCAGCATCGTCAAGCTCTGGAAGGACCCACTGCTCAGAGCGGTGGGCGGTCTGCTCGTCCTCGCCTGCGGTGTCTTCGTCTTCGCGGCGCCGCCGACCATCGCCTGGACCAACCGCGTCACCGGCGTACCGAACATCTCGGCGCCCGTGGTCTACAGCCTGCTCACCGCGTTCTGCGGATCCTGCCTGTTGCTGATCGCCGCCTGGCGGAACGGCATCTCCGACCGGTCCGAGGCGACCCGCCGCATCACACGGTGGGTCGTCATCCTCTACTCGGGCGTGATCATCGCGCTGTGGGTGCTGTTCGCGCTCGCCGACGTCCACCAAGAGCGGCGGCGGGACCTCGACACGTACTACGCCACCACCGCCTTCATGCGCGAGGAGATCCTGCTCTACCTGCTCGCACACACCGTCGCGTGTCTGATCACCGCCAAGCTGATCTGGAACTGGGTCCGCACCGACGGTCTGGACGTATGGCTGCGAGGCGGCCTGATGTGCCTGGGCGTCGGATACGCGCTGAACCTGATCTTCGACGGGGCGAAGCTCACGGCCGTCGTCGCCCGGTGGACCGGCCACGACCTCGACTGGCTGAGCACCAGTCTCGCGCCACCCGTCGCCTGTCTCTCCGCCATCCTGATCGCGGTGGGCTTCATCCTGCCCCACGGCGGCCAGTACCTGCGCCGCCGTGCCCGCACACGGCTCAGCCACTGGCGCCTCCGGTCCCTCTACCTGCTGACGCGAGCCGTCGGCGGCGACCGCGTCCCCTTCGAGCTGAGGGCCACGCCCGAACTGCGGCTGACGCGCCGCGAGACCTTCATCCGGGACGAGCTGCTCCACCTCGCGCGCCACATCGACGAGGACCTGAACCGACGGGCGTACGACAGTGCGGTCGGCCTGGGGCACGAGGCCGGCCGGGCGAAGTCGCTCGCCCATGTCGTGACGATCCAGGACGCCATCGAGACCAAGCGACAATGCCGGAAGGACGCCGCCTCGGCCCCCCTCAACAGCCCGGACATCGAGGACCTGCTGGGGGAGATCGAGGCCGTGTCCCGAGCCCTCCGCCACACGGACGACATCAGGGCGGTCCGCGAACTCGCGGCCGCAGCAGCAGAGAGTGTGCCCGCCACATGAGTGCCAGCCCCCGGAACGCCGATCCCCGGAGCGCCAGCCCCCGCAACGCCGATCCCCGGAACGCCCGTCGCCGGAGCGAACGACCTTCCGGCGCACGGCCCACGAGATCCGCCGTCGTCCTCGGCGGCAGCCTGGCCGGACTGCTCGCGGCGCGCGCCCTGACCGAGTTCGCGGACGTCGTCACGGTCGTCGAACGCGACGTCCTGCCCGAGGGGCCCGGGCCCCGAAAGAACCTGCCCCAGGCCCAGCACGTCCATCTGCTGTGGTCCGGCGGCGCCTCGGCGATGGAGGAACTCGTCCCCGGCATCACCGGACTGCTCACGGACGCCGGCGCCAACCGCCTTCCGCTGACCACGGACATGGTCGCGCTGTCGCCCCAGGGCTGGTACCGCCGCTGGAGCGAGTCCCACTACATGGTGCTCAGCAGCCGCGACCTCCTCGACGCGACCCTCCGCGCACGGGTCCTCGACGACGAACGGATCAAGCTCGTCGAACGCACCGAGGTGCTCGGTCTCCAAGGCACCGCCGGCGCCGTCACCGGAGTCCGCGTCCGCGGCCACGACGGCGCGGAGCGCACGCTCCCCGCCGGCCTGGTCGTCGACGCCACCGGACGGGGCTCCCGCGCACCGGAGTGGCTCGCGGCCCTCGGCCTCCCCGCACCGCGACAGCGGCAGGTCAACTCGGGCCTCGCGTACGCCAGTCGCCTCTACCGTGCCCCGGACACGGCCCGGCGCGGCTTCCCCGTCCTCAATGTGCAGGCCGCCCCGCGCGGCGGGGGCCCCGGCAGGGCGGGCATCCTGATGCCCGTCGAGGAGGGGCGGTGGCTGGTCACGCTCACCGGCACCCGCGGCGGCGAACCCACCTCCGACGAGAGCGACTTCGAACGCTTCGCCACCGAGGAGCTGCGCCACCCCGTCATCGGCGAGTTCATCGCGGGCGCCGAGCCGCTGTCCGGTGTCGCCTTCACCCGGTCCACCTCGAACCGCCGCTACTACTACGAGCGTTCGCGTCCCTGGCCCGACGGTTTCACGGTGCTGGGCGACGCGCTCGCGGCGTACAACCCGGTCTACGGCCACGGCATGTCGGTCGCGGCGCAGAGTGCCGTCGCGCTGCGCGACACGATCCGCGCCCGCGGCTGGGGCGGCCCCGGGCTGGCCCGCGCCCTGCAGAAGGCGGTGGCCCGGCCGGTGAACGCGGCGTGGGACCTCGCCACCGGCCAGGACGTCTTCTACCCGGGCGCGACGGAGAACGGCCCCACGCTCAGGGACCGGATCCTGGCCGCGTACGTCGACCGCCTCCTGCTCACCGCCACCGGAAACGGCCGCATAGCCCGCCGCTTCACCGACGTGTCGTCCCTGGAGCGCGGCGCCCACGTCCTGCTCGCGCCCAGCGTGCTCCTCGCCGCCGCGGCCGGCCCGCTCAAGCCGCAGCTCACCGGGCCGCCCCTCACGGCCGAGGAGTGGAAGGCCGCCGTCCCCCTCGGGTGAGCCGCCCCGCCGTGTGGAAACGCCTGGCCCTGCTCCGCGAGCGGTTGTTAGCCTGCGGAAAGATCACCAGGAGTTGCCTGCCGTACGAGGATGGAGCCCACCGTGGCCCGCAGTGCCGCACGTGTCCGTATCGCGCTCGCCACCTACCTCCCCGGTGAGGAGTCGCCCAGGGACCGGGACCTGCCCGTGCTGGTGGCTGCGCTGGAGAAAGCGGGGGCCGAGGCCGTTGCCGCGCGCTGGGACGATCCGGACGTCGACTGGGCGGGGTTCGACCTCGTCGTGATCCGGTCCACCTGGGACTACAGCTGGCGCGTCGCGGAGTTCGTGGCCTGGGCGGAGCGGTGCGGGCGGGCGACGCGGCTGGTCAATCCGGTGGGTGTGGTGCGGTGGAACGCCGATAAGAGGTACGTCGGGGATCTGGCGCGGGCGGGGGTTCCGGTGGTGCCGACCCGGTATCTCGCGCCGGGGGATCCCGTCGACCTTCCCGAGAACCGCGAGTTCGTCGTGAAGCCCACGGCCGGCGCGGGCGCGCGGTATGCCGCCCGGTACGCCCCCGAGGAGCGGGAGACGGCCGTACGACAGCTCGCGCGGATGCACGCGGAAGGGCTCACCGCGATGGTGCAGCCGTACGTGAAGAACATCGACGCCGGTGGAGAGCGGGCACTGCAGTTCTTCGGCGGGCGGCTGCTGCACGCCAGCCGGAAGGGCGCCGTCCTGGAGCCCGGGACGGCGTACGACGAGGTCAAGGTCGCCCATCCCCGGCTGGAGCCCTGGGAGCCGACCCCGGCCGAACTCTCCGTCGCGGAGCGCGCGTTGGCCGCCGTACCGGACGCGGGAGAGGTGCTCTACGCGCGCGTGGACCTCGTCGACGGCGAGGACGGGGAGCCCTGCGTGATGGAACTGGAGCTGATCGAGCCCAATCTCTTCCTCTGGCTGCACCCGGAGTCGGTGCCCGCGGTCGCGCAGGCGATCATCACGGCCGCCCACTGACGCTTACGCGCTGCAACAGGGGTTATGACTGCTCATTGATGCCCACGCGCTGCAACAGGGGTTGTGGCTACCCATTGATGCCAACACGCAGCAAGAGGGATTATGACTGCTCATTGATGAAGCCAACGCGCCGCAACAGGCATGACGGCTGCCCGTTGCGCCACTCGCTCCAGTAGCCGTCACGGCTGCCCCTTGACGCCAACACGCTGCAACAGCCCCCAGGTGAACTCCGCCGCGCAGTCGTGTCGTACGCCCGATGTGTCCGGGGCCGCGAAGGCCAGACCCCAGCGGGTCGGTGCCGTGCCTTCCAGGGGGCGGGCGGGGGCGAAGGCGTGGGCCGCCTCGTCGACGGTGCAGGACCAGGGGGTGAGGTCGTCGAGGGTATCGAGGACCGGGCCCGGGGCGCCTGGGGCTCGGACCAGCCACTCGTTCCAGGCCACCCCGTTCGGGGCGACCAGGACCTCGAAGCGGAGGTCGGGCCAGAGGGGGACGGGCCAGAGCAGGGCCTCGCAGGCCAGGTCGCCGATCTGGCGGGGGATCACCGACTCAGGGGTGCCCAGGATCGAGCGGTAGCGGGAGATGGCCGCGCGGGAGCGCGGGGCGTGCTGCATCGCCTGCCAGCGGCGGTTGGCCTCGCGCATGTCGGCGATGGAGACGCCCAGCTCGTGGCGGGCGTCCTCGACGAGGTCAGGGTTGTGGTCCGCCATGCGGCGCAGCAGGACCAGCTGGAAGTCGAGAGGCGTGAAAGGAGTCGTGGGGCGTTTCGCGGGCGGCATGCGGTCCATCGTCGCGTATGCGCGCGGCGCCCGGACGGCGGCCGTCCGGGAGGAAGAGGACGGAGTTCACATAGCGGGGGCCGCGCGGCGGAAGCACCCTGCGCAGCAGTCCCTGCGAGACGACGTGGGACGTACGGGCCTGGTGGGCTTCCAGGGGGAAGGACGCGAGGGGCAGCCAGGTGTCGCCGGGCAGCACCCAGCCCACGTAACCCTGCTGGGTGAGGTGCGCGACGACGGGGGCGACGGGCTGGATCCGGGACTCCAGCTCGATGAAGAGAGCCGGGCGGTCGTGGGCGATGAGGGCGTTCGCGCCGCGCAGGACCGCGAGTTCGTTGCCGTCCACGTCGATCTTGATGAAGTCGACGTCGTGGAGGTCCAGGCTGTCCAGGGTCAGGCAGGGCACGTCCAGGGCGCGGGCGTGGATGTCCCTGCGGACGAGAGAGGACACGCCTCGGTCGCCGGCGTCGTCCGGGGGGAACCACAGGTGGGCGGTGCCCCGGTGGTCGGAGGCGGCGGCGTGGATCACGCGGACGTTCGCGGGAGTCGCGGAGGAGAGGAGCCGGGCCAGGTGCGGGACCGGTTCGACGGTCACCACGCGGTCGGCCCTGGTGGCCAGACGGCGTGTCCAGGGGCCGTACCAGCCGCCCACGTCCACCGCCGTGCCGCAGCCGGGCGGGCAGAGGTCGGACAGCCGGGCCAGTTCGGGCTCGAAGCGCGGGTAGACGAGGCGGGCGGTCGCGGCGACCAGACGCGTGGGGAGGAAGCGGGCAAGGCGGGCGGTCAAGGTCCTCGGCGCAGGGCCGTTCGCAGGGCTGCTCATGGGGCCATCCGCTTGAGGAGTTCCTCGTGTTCGTCGGCGCCCACCTGCTCCCCCGAGGACGGCAGCAGTTGCGGAATGCCGTCCACGATCGGGTAACGGCGTTGCAGGCGCGGGTTGTACAGCGCCGCTTCCGAACCCACCGACTCATCGGGTGCGAGGAGGTGGAGCGGGCCCTTGTCCAGCGGGCAGGCCAGGATCTTCAGCAACGGGTCGTCGGGGTTCACGGGGGAGTCAACTCCTTGGTCGCTACGGGGGGTTGGGGCGCGGTGTCGTGCTTGGGCATGGCGAGCAGGACGGAGACCGCGAGAGCGGTACCCGCCAGCCGCAGCGTGAGCCGCACGGGTTCGTGCGGCAGCGCCTCGCCGAACGCGAGGGTGCCGAGCACGGCCGTGAACAGACTCGTCACCGTCGTGCAGACCGGCACGATCAGCGAGGCCCGGCAGCGCTGCAGTGCAGCCTGCGACATGACCAGGCCGAACGCGCCGGTGAAGAGCAGGAGATAGGGGTACGGGGAGCGCAGTAGATCAACCATCGCGCCGCCCAGGCCACTTGTCGTCAGATAGCTGGACACACCCTTGATGGCGAGCGAGCTGACCCCGTACAACAGGCCCACCGCCACGCCGTATTCGACGCCGGTGGACGGCGTCCGGTGCCGGTGCCGGGAGCGTCGCTCGGCGGCCCCGTACAGCCAGATGCCCGCCGCCAGGGACGGCAGGCAGACGGTGAGGATCAGCGGTGCCGGAGCGCTGCGGCTGACCGTGTCCGAGTCCTCGCTCAGCGACAGCACCACCATCAGCAGCGCGGCGAGGATCGCGCCGAGTGCGTACCGTTCGCGGCTCGTCGTCCGCTCGCCCAGTAGCCGGGAGGAGAGCAGGACGAGCAGGACGAGACCGGAGACGAAGATGCCCTGGGCCGCGGCGATGGGAAGCGTCCGGTAGACGGCGAGCTGGGCGCCGAACCCGGCGGCGAGGGACAGCGAGCCGCCGATCCACAGCGGGCTGCCGAGGACCAGCCGCAACAGCCGGGCGGGGCGGCGGATCTCGACCTCCGGCATGGCCGCCAACGCGCGTTTCTCCAGCACGAATCCGGTGCTGTACAGGACGTTCGCCAACAGGGCCGCGGCCACCCCCCACCACATGGTCTACGTCCTTCGGGCGTGCAGGAGCAGGATGGAGGACGCCGACGGGACCGCGCAGGCCAGCCGGTCCAGCGCACGCAGCGGACGCGGTACGCCGTGGAAGGGCGCCCCCTTCAGCCGTACGACCTCGAATCCGGCGGCGGACACGAACTCCCGCAGCGCGCGGGCCGTGTAGAGGCGGAGATGGCCCACGACCTCCTTGCCGGGGCGGCCGTGGATCGCGCGCAGGCTCACCTCCGAGAACACCGGCTGCACGCCGGCCAGCAGCAGAGCGCGGTTGTACCAGGCGGCGAGGTTCGGGGTGGAGAGCATCAGGTGGCCCCCGGGGCGCAGCACCCGGCGGAGCTCGTCGAGTGCGGAGTCCGGGTCCACGAGGTGCTCGATCACCTCGCTGAACAGCACCGCGTCGGCCGATCCCGTCGCGAACGGCAGCCCACCGTCGGTGAGTTCACCGCGGACCGCGTACGGCACATGGGCGTGCGCCCGGCGGAGCGCGTCCTGCGACCAGTCGACGCCGACCAGCCGGTGCCCCGCGAGAAGAGGTGCCGCGGTCGCGGCCGCGCTGCCGTCGCCGCAGCCGACGTCCAGGACCGTCTTCGCGCCCGCCGTCGCCGGGCCGAGCGCGGCGGCCAGCATCCGGGCCTGGCGCAGGCTGCGCGCGCTGCCGGACGCGACGGGCACGGCCGGATCCTCGTAGAAGTCGCGAAGTCCCCGGCGTACGACGCCTGTTGTCGGCGTGGCCGCGGGAGCCTTTGTCGTCATGGGCCGTTCTCCTCCGTCGCGTGCAGATAGTGCTCGAAGAGGTCGCGGAGGTGGGCGCCGTCACCCTGGCTGAGCAGGGTCCGCGACCAGCGCAGGGCGACATGCAGGCGGCCCGCGGTGGAGGCGGTGGTGACGGTCAGGCCGCGGGGCATCCGGGCCGGCGCGGAGAACCAGACCGCGGTGGCGCGGCCCGCCGCCTTCCCGAAGTCCAGCGGGTACGGGATCCGGCCGATGTTGCTCAGCAACGTGGTCGAGGTCCAGGGCGCGGCGGCCCTGCGCAGGCCCCGGGTGACGGCGGCGCGCCAGGACACCGGGATCACGGGGGCGGTCAACAGGGCGGCGCCGTGGCCGAGTTGGGGGCGCTCCTGGGACTTCAGGGCCTGGGTGCGGAGCGCGGTGTGGCGCAGCAGCTCGCCCATTCTCTCCGCGTCCAACTCCTCCGGAGCGAAGGTGACTTCGACGAGTCTCGTGCCGTTCCCGATGGGCATGGCCATATCCCTGGGCCGGTCGTCGACCGGCATGGTGATCCGCAAGGGGCGGGGACGGGCGCCGTGTTCCCTGTTCCAATGGGCGAGCATCAGGGCCGTCGTGACCATGAGCTGGTCGTTCACCGTGTACGGGGAGCCCTTGGGGCGGCGCGGGACGCTGAGCTCGGTGACGAGCAGGCCGTTGCCCGGGGACGGTTCGGGGGTGCCGTGGGCCACGCGGGCGGGCGGTGCCCAGGTGGAGGGGGTGTCCGCCCGCTCGGCCGCGGGTGCGCCGGGTGTGCGTACGGGGGGTGCGGTGGGGGAGTTGTCCCGCCCGCCGTACAACTCCGCCGCCGTGGCCAGGATGCGGAGGCAGGCGGGGCCGTCGAGTGCCGTGTGGTTCATGGTGAGGAAGAGGACGGTGCCGTCGGAGGTGCCGTCCTCGTCGACGACTTCCAGGCGTACCGGCGGCGCCGCCGACAGCGGCGGGGCGTTGTCCAGCGCCCGGTCGCGGGCGTGCTTGAGGGCGTCCCGGTCCGGCGGCGGGAACGTCACGACCTCCACGTCCGGGCCGTCCGTGAGCTCCCACTCGTACCGGAGCCGGTACCAGCGCCCCGGCGCCTCCCGCATCAGGATCCGGGGGTGCCGGCGCAGGGCCTCGGTGAAGGCCGACCGCATACGGACGGGGTCCAGCCGGCCGGGCACGTGCACCTCGATATGGACCGTCTCCGGCTCCGCCTCCTGCAGACAGTGCCGGGAGACTTCGTCGACGACGGGGAAGGGGACCCGCGCGGGGGGCCCGACCGGCCCACCCGCGCCGTTCCGTGCGGGGTGCTCGACCGCGGTCATGTGGCTTTGTCCCTCCCTGCTTCGACGGAGCGGGCGGACCCGGTCCCGGGCCCGCGAGCGGAGATCGTCGGCCCGGACAGTTCGGGGGGATTCGGTTCCGACCGGGGAAGATCCAGCCCCGGCCGGGGGGAATCCAGCCCCTCCGGCGTTTGAGGAGCGGGGTCCGGGGCGGAGCCCCGGGAGGGGACGGGTAGGGGCGGAGGGGGCGAATCAACGCCGGTACCCGACTCGGACCGCGCCACCGACGCGCTGGGATGGGCGTCGGGCTTCCCCTGGGCGGGTTCGGTTCCGGTGCCGGGCTTCCGCTCGGCAGGCCCGCCCCCCGCGCGGGGATCGAAACCCGGCCCGGGGTTCTCCCCCCGCACCCGCTGCGGCAACGGCGCGGTCGGCGCCTCCGAACCGGCTGAGCCCGGTGACGACGACCGCCGCCATGGCGGCGGACCACCGGGAGCGGCCTCCCCGACAGCCACCAACCCCGCGAACAGCCCGATCAGCGCCAGCAGTTGAGCCGCCGCCGAGAACGCGCCCGCGTCCGCGGACACCGCCTCCCCGGCCCCCGTCGCGGCAGCGATCCCCGCCCCGGTGAACGCGAGGAACGCGATCGGTACGAGGAGCGCGTGCCGTTTCCACGCGAGCAGCGCCAGCGCGGGGACCAGCAGTGCGAAGAACCCGGCGATCACGATCGCGACCAGTGTGAGCGCGACCAGGCCCAGCCACACCCCGGGCCCCGGCGGCACCGGCTGCGGCTCGTCGGGGTTGGGTTCGCGGCGGCGCCACAGGACGAGGCCCACGAGGGCGGCCACGCCGACCCCACCGCCGATCAGCCCGGCCTCGTACATCGTCGAGGGCTCGTACGACAGCTTGACCGTGCCGCCCGCGCCGGCTGGGATCTGCCAGCCCTGCTGCCAGCCGTCGAGCCGTACCGGCGTGAGTTCTTTGCCGTTCAGCGTCGCCTTCCAGCCGTCGTTGAAGTTCTCGTACGTCGTCAGGTACGAGGCCGCACCCGAGCCGACCGTCACCTCGCGTCGGTCGCCAAGCCAGTCACGTATCCCCAGATCACGACCGGCGGTGGCGGCCTCCGTGACCGTCCCGCGGGTCAGCGTCACGTCGGTGACGGTGAGCGGTCCTGCGTCCCCGGCCTCGACCCGGTGCGAGCCGGTACCGAGGTCCAACTCGGCATCGTCGCTGCCTTCCTGGCAGAGGGTCAGTTCGATGGCCCGGCGTTCCACCAGGTCCGCCACCGTCCCGGTCGCGCTCGTCTCGTACAGCTTCCCGTCGACCGCGACCGCCGGCCCCTTCCCGCAGGGGAGCGAGAACTCCCGGGTGCCCGACGGCTGCTTGGTGCGGTACTGGTCGAGCGCCGGGATGTAGGCCTCCGTCAGACCGACCGGCAGCTGCAGGTCGGTGTCCGCGACCGGGTTGTGGACGGTCAGCGGCGCGGTCTCGGTGACGGTGATGTCGAGCCGGTCGGTGGTGATGGGCTCGAAGCGGGCCCAGCCGTTCTCGTCGACGCCGACGATCGCCGCCCCGTCCGGGGAGCTGATGGCGATCTTCGTCGGGCGGGTGGACAGGCCGCCCGCCGGGGCCAGGACGATCGAGGAGACCGGCTGCTTGCCCGGCCAGCTCAGGTGGATCGTCGGGTTGTCGCCCGCGATCCACGCCGTCGTCAGGTCGCCGTCGGTGAGATTGCGCGCCGAAAGACCCGCGCCGAGCTGTGCCGTCGAGTCGGCCGTCGCGACGATCCGGCTCTGCTGCTCGGGCGCCACCTCGTACAGCAGCTTGTCGAGTTCCTCGCCCGGGACCGGGACCGCGCTCGCCTTGATCTCGTACGTCCCTGCCGTCGAGGTCGAGAAGGTGCGGTGCAGGCCCGCCTCCGTACCCGTCGGGGACAGCCCGGTGGGGTCGGCGGACCGGTGCAGGGACACGATCTCGGCGGTGGCGTCCGAGTCGGCGGCGTCCGTCGGGAGCTTCAGCAGGCGGGTCACCTGGACGTCCGGGATGTCGATCTCGGAGAAGCCGGCGCCGGTCAGGCCGGCATGCTGCTCCGTGGAGTCGACGATCGTGATCTTCAGCCAACTCGTCGACCCGGACGGCGACTTGATGCTCTGCGGCATCCCGTTCGGCTGGAGATAGCTCGTGGCGGAACCCTTCTCCGTCTCCACCCGGACCCGCGTCGCCGCCGAGCGCACACCGTCCTGCGGCAGCGGAGTCACCTTGAACGAGGACGGCATGTCCACGGACCCGTTGAAGCCGATCCGCAGCCACTGCCCGTCCGCCGAGCCCGCCGCGCCCTCCGCCCACGCGGTGTCCGGGTTGCCGTCGAAGGCGTTCACGGGGTCGTACTGCGGGAGGTAGAACAGCCAGTTGCCGGTCGAGGAGGCCGTCACCGAGCGGGCGCCGCGCAGTTCGGCGACCGTCTGGTGCTCGATGCCGCTGGTCGGCAGGATCTGGTGCGGTTTCTCGCCCGGGTCCTGCGCGCTGTCGCTGTCGTTGCGCTGGTCGGCCGTGTACGTGTACGAGGTGTTGGCGTTGACCAGCCCGAAGCGGGTGTCGGCCCGTCGCAGCCCGTCCCCGACCACCTGGACCGCCGGGGTGCCGAGGCCGGGATGGTTGTCGCCCGTGAGCACGGCGGCGCGGTCCCGCATCGACGGGTCGGCGGAGAGCGGGAGGAGCGCCTCGGGGCCGCCGGAGACGACGGCGGTGTCGGCGATCGGCTTGAGCCCGGCCTGCCCCGGCCGTGCCACGTCCTCGCTCGCCGGCTCGTAGATCTCCACGGCCCGCTGGCGCGGATACAGGCCCTCGACCTGCAAGGGGGTGTCCTCGGCGATCCGGCCACCGGTCATTTCGGGGCCGAAGCCCGTCACCCGCTGGTAGCCCGACTGTTCCAGGGTCCGCTTCACGGTCGTGGTCGGGACATAGCCGAGCTGGTCGGGGTCCAGGTCATTGCGTACGACGACGTAGTAGAGGCCGGCCCGGCTCAAGTAGTCGGCCAGACCCGGGACTTCGGCGCCCGTCATCAGTGACTGCTCGACCGCGTCCATGGCGCGCCGGTTGCCCGCGGTGCCGAACGGCACGTAGTCGCGTTGCGCCCAGCGGGACTCGGCGAGCACGTCGAGGGGCTGGTCGATGGTGGAGCCCCAGGTGTAGATGCCGTGCGCGGTGGCAGGGACGACGAGCGCGCGGGAGTCGGGGGAGTACTTCTCCAGCCAGTCGGCCGTGGACTGCCAGTACTTGGGGAGCTCCTGGAACGAACCCGGGTTCAGGATCGAGCCGTTGAGATACGGCCAGGCGAGCCCGGGGAGCACCAGGACCGCCGCGATCAGCGGAGCGTAACGCCGCCCGCGGACCCGTCTGGCCCCCCGCTGTTCCGAGGCGATCCCGACCAGATGGGCCAGCCCGAACACGAGGGCCAGCGCCAGGCCCGCCTGGAACTTGTAGATGTTGCGGAAGGGGACGAGCCCGCCGTTCAGCCAGTCCTGGACCACGCCGTGGAAGGGCGCGCCGAACGAACCGCCGTACCCGGCAAGGGTGATGAGCACGACCGACAGCACGGTCAGCACCAGCCAGCGCCGCTCGGGCAGGTCACGGCGGGCGAGCCCGGCAAGACCGAGGCCCGCCGCGAGCGCCGAGCAGACGATCACGATCACCGAGGACACGACCGTCCAGCCGGCCGGCAGCCAGGCCTCGCCGAAGTGCAGATAGGCGACCCAGTTACCCGCACCGCGCAGGGTCTCCGTCGCCGACATGGTGGCCGTCGTGGTCTGCGAAGTCTCCACGTACGGAAGGAAGTTCTCGCCGTAGATGCCCAGCATCAGCAGCGGGATCACCCACCAGGCGGTCGCCAGGATCACGCCCGGCACCCACCAGGCGATCAGTTTGCGCTGCCGGGGGCCGCGTGGACGGGAGAGGAGGTACAGGCCGACGGGGAGCAGCGCGGCGAGGGTCGAGGCCGCGTTCACCCCGCCCATGAAGGGGATGACCAGCGCCGAGCGGAGGGCCGCGACGCGGGCGCTGTAGCGCTCGTTGGTGAGCGGGAGCAGCACCCAGGGGAGGAACGCGCCGGGGAGCGCGGCGGCCGAGGTCGAACCGACGACGATCGTGAACACCGGCCACAGCGCATACGCGAGGGCGGCGAGGAGCCGGGACGCGGGCGTGCCGATGCGCAGCCGCTCGGCCAGCCGCAGCGCGCCCCAGAACGCGACGGACACGATGAGCGACATCCACAGCCGCTCCGCCAGCCACACCGGCAGGCTGATCAGCTTGCACAGGCCGTAGAACGGCAGCATCGGCCAGACGTAGCCGACGTACTGGTCCTGGATGCCGCCGAAGCCGCCCCGGTCGTGCCACAACTGGCCCAGATCGGAGAGGAACTGCCAGGGATCGAGCGCGACACCGAGCTTGGTGTCGAAGGTCGTGCGCCCGGGGTGCACGACCAGGAACAGCACGAACAGCACGGCCCAGAAACCCAGCAGCCACCGCCGCGACCGCGGCCCCTCCGGGGGGCCGGAGGTGGTCGCGGTGGGGCGGACGGCTGCCGGGGGTGGAGCCTGGACCGTGCTCGTCATGGTGAGGACCGCCGGAGGATGAGAAGGAGATTCCAGGTGGCGAACTCGCGCAGCCCCGGCGCCTTCGCGACGGCTCCCGCGAGGAACGGCCAGTAGCGGGAGCGCGCCGAGACGACCCTGACGTCGTCGCGTGAGCGCACCTGCCGCAGGGTGGTTCCGATGTGCACGGTGAAGAGGTTCTCGCCGAGGGTGTGCTTGGCAGGCTTTCCGGTACGACGGTGGTAGCGGGCCCGCGCCCGCTCGGCGCCCAAGTAGTGCCAGGGCGCCCACTCGTGACCGCCCCAGGGGGACAGCCAGTTGGTGAACGACACGTAGATCAGCCCGTCGGGCCGGGTCACCCGCACCAGCTCGCTGATGAACGTCTGCGGATCGGCCACGTGCTCAAGGACGTTGGACGAGAAACAGACGTCCGCGACCCCGTCCGCAAGCGGCAGCAGATAACCGTCCGCCACGACCGCCGAGCCGGGCGGCTTCGGCCCCAGCTCCGCGACATCCGGTTCGAAGAGATACGCGTGCGCCCCGCGCCGCCGGAACTCCTCGGTGAAGTACCCGCTGCCCCCGCCGACGTCCACGACGGTACGGCCGTCGACGGCCCCGTCGTACGCCTCGACCTGGTCGGCGGCGTCACGGGCGAGCAGTGAGTAACAGGCCTCCGGGTCGTCCTGCTCGTGCCGGAAGGCCCGGAAAAGGGTGACGGACCGGCGTATGGAGGGGTCCTTCATACGTGCGGTGGCGGCATTCGTGGTGCCGGGCCCGTCACCGTCTTCGCGGTCATTTGTGGTGCCGGGCCCGTCACCGTCTTCGCGGCCATTCGTGGTGTCCAGCCCGTCACCGTCTCCGCGGCCACTCATGGTGCCCAGCCCCTCACCGCCTCCGCGGCCACCGCTCTGAACCGGCGGACCGTGTGGTTCCAGCGGTACCGCGCGGCACGGTCGCGGGCCGCCTTGCCCATCAGGGTGCGGCGGTGGGCGGACAGGGTGAGGGTGCACCAGGCCGCGGCGAACGAGGACTCGCCCCGGGCCAGGACACCCGTCTCGCCGTCCACCACCGAATCGCGCAGACCGGGTACGTCGAAGGCGACTGCCGGGGTCTCGCGGACCGCCGCCTCCGTGACCACCAGGCCCCAGCCCTCGACCGCCGAGGGGTGCAGCAGCAGCCAGGCGGCGCACAGCAGCCGGTGCTTCTCGGCCTCGGAGACATGGCCGGCGAACTCCACGCCGGGGCCCGCGAGTTGCTCCAGGCGCTCCCGCTCGGGGCCGTTCCCGATGATCACCAGACGGCCGCCGGTGACCGGGCGTACCCGCTCCCAGAGCCGCAGCAGCAGATCGATCCGCTTGTACTCGACGAGCCGCCCCATCGCCACGAACAGCGGCTCCGGCGAGCGCGAGCCCTGCGGGCCAGGCTCCTCGACCCCGTTGTGCACGACCCGGACACGGTCCCGCTCGACCCCGATCTCGTGCAGCGCGTGGGCCGTCGACGGGGAGACGGCGACCAGCAGGTTGCGGCGCTGTGCGGCGCCCGCCAGCGCCCAGTGTTCGAGTCTTCGGCCGATCCGGGCGGCGGGCGCCAGCGGTCCGCCGAACCGCATCCGCCACAGGTCGGTGTGGACGTGGTTGACCAGGCAGAGCGTGGGGCCGTGGTGCCACAGCGGCGCCAGGTACGGCATGCCGTTGGACACCTCGACGAGCAGGTCGCAGTCACCGATCTGCCGGTGGAACGTGGGGCGGGCGCGCAGATAGTGCCCCAGGTCGCCGCCCGCCGAGACGACCCGGTAGTCGCGGTAGGCCGCGGGCCCGCCGCACAACAGGGTGACCTGATGGCCGAGTTGGGTCAGCCCCTCGGCGAGGCGGTCGACCAGGAGTTCGGAGCCGCCGGCCGCCGGGTTGTCGAGATCCCGGCGGGCAAGGAAAACGATTCGGTGCGGCGGCTGGGGAAGCGCCGGAAGGTGCTGCGCGGAGCGCGGGTACGTGGCGCGGTGGGAGTCCCCCCGCTCGAACGAAGTCGAGAACGAGGAAGGGGACGGCACGTGCTGGGGCATGGGTGCTCCAACTCGTCTCAGGGTGCGGAACTCAGCGTGGGGGGTCGGACGGTGGTTCATCGAGCAGGAGTGCAGGAGTGCAGGAGTGCAGGAGTGCAGAGGTGCAGGGTGTGGATCTGGCGGTTGGTCCTGCGGAGGTGGGGGTCTGACGGTCCTGCGGGTGTGCCATTCTGTGGGATTTGTAGGCACTTGCTGTATCGGGGGTGTGAACGGACTGTGCTCGGGTGGGGGTGGATAGTTTTCGCCCAGCGGTTCGATGCTGCTACTCACCTAGGTGACAATTTTTCAGCTTTGTGAGCTGACGCCTCATCACATCGTGGGTGCAGGCTGGGAGGACTCGGGCGTATCGGGATGCGGGCGGCCGCGTACCACCAAAACGACTCCCACCGCGGCGAGTACCAATCCCAGCGCACCCGCCCCGATCGGCAACGTCTGCCCCACCGCTCGCAGTTGGCCGCTCTCCTCCTTGGCCCGGTCCACCGCGAACTTCTGGGTGTCCGCGGTGAAGGCGAGCTTCTCGGCGTCCAGCAGCACTGCGGCGTCCTCCTTGCCGCCCGGCGCCCTTAGCGTCTTGCGGGGTCCGACCTGCGCGTACAGCACGCGGCCCGTGCGCTGGTCGACGACGAGTTCGACGAGGTGGTTGGCGTACCACTCCTCGGCCAGCACCTGGCTGCGCTCGGGTTCGCCGACGATCGCGCCCGGCACGAGCCGCGTCCCGGTCTTGGTCGCCGGGACCGTACCGGTGAATCGATAACCCTCGTACCCCTGAATCGTCTTGGTACCCCGGAAGTTCAAAGTCACCGTCGCGCCAAGGGAGTTGTCCCACCAGCGGTACGCGCGTTTCTGCACGTCGAAGGGGAACTTGAGGTACGCCTCGCCCTGGATGTACGGCTTTTCCTGGCAGCAGTGCACCGGCTTGTTGGTCGTCCGGTCCATGACCCACCGGTGCGGGGTGAACTCCAGTGCGTCGTGCGGGTCCGCCGCGGGCAGCGACTTGTCCGTGTCGACCGTGGTCGTCACGTCCCAGACCCCGTTTCCGCTGGTCTCGCTGGCGGCGACGTCACCGCGTACCTTCTGCGTGACGGTGATCTTCTGGTCGGGCACGGTCTCGACCTTGTCGACGTCGAAGACGCTGCCGGTGCCGGTGTAGACGGCGGTCTGGTCGATGTCGATCGGATTCACGGCGGCATGTGGTTTCACGTACCACGCGAGCAGTGGGGCCAGCACGAGGAGAAAGGTCCCGAGACCCAGCAGGATCAGGGCGGCGGGCGAGGCTTTCCGGTGCATCCGGGCACTCCAGGGGGCGTGAGACGGCTCGACACGCGGGTCGTGCGGGCGGGTCGGCACCGTGGGGAAAGTGCACCTGCGGTATGGGCCGGGAACCGTAGGCGCACCCTTGACGGAGTGTCAATGCATTGTCGAGACTGTGGACTTGCCGGACGGGACCGGCGAACATCGGGAACGCACCACGGGGAACGGGCAGGGGTCGCCGACCGCACGACCGTGGGACGACCACGGCCGCGGACGAAGCGGCCGGGGTGGGGACGACCTCCGACAGAGAGGCTGACCCGCGATGTCCAGACTGCTCGCCGCCGCACTGACCGTCCTCGGCGCCACCGCACTCGCGGTGGGCGCCGCGCTCGGCATCGTCGCCCTCCTCGAAGCGACCCCCGACCAGCCGAACACCCCGCTCATCACCTACGAGAACGCCGGGCAGGAGCGCTGACATGCCGTCGCGCGCGGGAACGCCGATGGTGACGGCACGCGGCCCGTCCCTCGTCGGAGCGTCGACGGTGACGGCACGCGGCCTGTCCCTCGTCGGAGCGTCGACGGTGACGGCACGCGGCCCGTCCCTCGTCGGAGCCCCGACGTGACCCCCCGCCCGGGAACCGTCACGACGCGCTCGGCCTGGCGCGACGTCCCGCGCCTCCAGGTGCGCCAGTTCGCGGCGCTCGCGATGGCCGAGGCGCCGGTGCTCGCCGAGGAGATCCTTCAGGAGATCCGCCACGAGTACCCGACGCTGCCCGTCTTCCTCGACGACTCGGGCGAGCCCATGGCGCTGATCGGCATCCGCCGCGCCATCGAGGTGTTCGTGCAGCACCTGGAGACCGCCGAGGGCCGGCCCCGCGTCCACCCGGAGGTCTTCCAGGAGTTCGGCCGCGGCGAGGGCCTCAACGGCCGCAGCCTCGACTCGCTCCAGGCGATCTACCGGCTCGGGGTCAGACTCGCCTGGCGCCGGTTCGCCGAGATCGGGCAGCGGGTCGAGATCCCGCCACCGGCCATGTACGAACTCGTCGACGCCGGATACGAATACCTGGACGGTCTGGTGGACCAGTCCGTACGCGGCTACGCGGAGGCCGCCGCCCGGCAGGCCGGGGAGCGCCTGCGCCTCCAGCGCCGCCTGATGGAGCTCCTGCTCTCGGAGCGCCACCACCGGGGCGACCCGGCCGAGGCGCTCGTCGAACGCGCCGCCCGCATCGGCTGGCAACTGCCCGACAAGGTCGCCGTCGGGGTACTGCTGCGCCCCGCCCGGGAGGCCGTCGCGCCCGCCGTGGGCCAGAGTGTCCTGCTCGACATGGAGTACGAGCAGCCCCGCATGGTCGTGCCCGAGCCGGACGCCGCGGGCCGCCCCGAACTGCTGCACCGCGCGCTGACCGGCTGGTCCGGCGCCATCGGCCCGCCTGTACCGCTCGCCGACGCCGCGAAGTCGCTGCGCTGGGCGGAGGCCGCCGTACGCCTGATGGAGCGGCGCCTGCTCCCGGTCGGCGAGGTGCTGCACTGCACGGAACACACCGAGGCGCTGGTCCTGCTCCAGCCCGAGGAACTCATCGACGACCTCGCCCTGCGCTGCCTTGCCCCCCTCGCCCACTGCGGCCCCACGCACGGCCGCCGCCTCGCCGAGACCATGCTCGCCTGGCTGGAAACGCGCGGTGGCGCCCCCGAGGTCGCGGCCCGCCTCGGCGTCCATCCACAGACCGTCCGCTACCGCCTGCGCCAGATAAGGGAACTGTGGGGCGACGAGGTCGACGACCCGGACCGCCGCTTCGAGCTGGAGCTGGTGCTCAGGGCGCAACGCCTGCGCGGGGAACTGGGCGACCCCAGAGCCCGGCGCTAGGTCCTGGCCACCTGCCCCGCACACACCAGCGGTTACGCACACCGCACACCCATTGCCCACCCAAGACCACTATGAGTAACCTGTGTTCGCAATGCCGATCGACTGTTGACATTTCGAACGCTAGGAGGGGGCCGGCTGTGGGACGCCTTGTACCTGCCGTGACCCGAGCTCTGGACATACTCGAGCTCTTCCTCGACGGGGACGGTACGCTCTCCGCCCCCGACATCGTGCGCAGGCTGCAGCTGCCACGCACGACCGTGCACGAGCTGGTCACCACACTCGCCGCCCGTTCGTACATCGTCCAGGTGCCCAGTCAGCCAGGACGCTACCGGCTCGGTGTGCGGCCGTATCAGCTGGGCAGCCGGTACGCGGAGCAGCTGGACCTCGCCGCCGAGGGCCAGCAGGTCGCCCGCTCGGTCGCCGAGACCTGCGACGAGACCGTGCACGTCGCCATCCTGGAGGGTGCCGACGTCATCTACATCGCGAAGGTGGACTCCACGCACGCCGTGCGCATGGTGTCCGCCGCCGGCCGCCGACTGCCCGCCCACTGCACCTCGGTCGGCAAGATGCTGCTCGCCTCGCTCCCCGACCGGGAGCTGGCGGCCCGCGTCCCGGACGACGCCGAGCTGGTCGCGATGACGCCCAACAGCATCACCGAACCGGCCGCCCTGCGCGAGGCCCTCGCCGAGATCCGCGGCCGGGGCATCGCCGTGGAGAGCCGCGAGTCCAATCCGGACGTCAGCTGCATCGCCGCCCCGGTGCGCGACCGCACGGGCCAGGTCGTCGCGGCCCTCTCCATCTCCGTACCGATGATCCGCTGGAGCGACGAGCGCCGCGCCGAGCTGGAGCAGCTCGCAGCGAAGGGCGCCGTCGAGCTGTCCGAGCGGCTGGGCCACCGGAGCGTGGGATGACGGCGGTCGAGGTCGCCGTACACGAGCACGCGACCCTGGGGGAGGGGCCCACGTGGGACTCCCGGGAGCAGCGGCTGATCTGGGTCGACATCCTCGGCTCGCGGGTCCACACCTTCGACCCCGACACCGGCCGTCGCACGGTCATGGTCACCGAGCAGCACGTGGGCGCCGCGAAGCCACGGGAGGGCGGCGGCCTGGTGGTCAACCTCCGTGACGGCGTGGGGGTTTACGACGGCATCGACGGCTTCCGGTGGCTGCATCGGGAGCTCGTCCCCGGCCGCCGTGGCAACGACGCGGCGGTCGCGCCCGACGGCGCCCTGTGGTTCGGCACCATGCGCTACGACGAGGCGGCGGGCGGCGGCACCCTGTCCCGGCTCGCCCCCGACGGCACCGCGCGGACCGTCCTGGACTCCGTCGCCGTCAGCAACGGCATCGGCTGGAGCCCCGACGGCCGGCTGATGTACTACGTCGACTCGCCGACCCGAAGCATCGACGTGTTCGACGTCGGCGATGATCAACTGCCGGTCGACAGGCGGCAGTTGGCGGCGGTGGACGACGGCTTGCCCGACGGTCTCGCCGTCGACGCCGACGGCTGTGTCTGGGTGGCCCTCTGGGACGGCGGAGCGGTCCACCGCTACACCCCGGACGGGACCCTCGACCGTGTGCTCGAACTGCCCGTACTCCGCCCCACCGCCTGCGCGTTCGGCGGCGCCGACCTCACCGACCTGTACATCACCACAGCTCGTAAGGGCCTTGAGGCGCCGCATCCGTTGTCGGGCTCGGTGCTGGTGGTGCCCGGCGCCGGGAAGGGGCTCCCGCAGCCCGCGTTCGCCGGTTAGCCACGACCGGCACCGGTCAGCCACGACGGCCGGTCGGCCACGGCCGAAGGGAACGTGATCCGGCTCAGCCGGACGCGGTGTGGCCGAGAGAGTCCACCACCGTCACCGGTACTCCTCCGGCCGCACTGCCCAGCAGCGTCAGCTTCACCTCGCCCGGACCCGAGGGTGTGGTCCCGTCGGACAGGACAGCGAGGGCCAGTGTGTTCTCGCCACGTGTCCGCAGCACCCCGTTCGGCAGGACGAAGGTGTGCTGGGGGCCTACGTCGTTGATGTACTGGCCCATGTTCCAGCCGTTCAGGAAGATCTGGACGCGGTAGGCGCGGGTCGGGTCGTCGGTGAGCGTGAGCCCGATTGAGGCATCGACGCCGGGGTCGACGGAGAGCCGGAACCGGGTGCGGTACCAGACGACGCCCTGTCGCATTTCGGCCCGCGGGAAGCCGACCGCCTTCCAGCCGCTGTCCGCGAACCCGGGCAGATGCCAGCCCTCGCGTTCCCCGTACAGCCCGCCGTGGTTGAGCGGCCCGCGCACCGGGTCGGGGGCCGCCTCACCCTGGATCCGCCAAGTGACGGCGGGGGAAGCCCCGTTGAAGGTTGCGGAGGCCAGCCCGCGGGCCGCCTTATGGGTGTCGTCCGCCTTCGCGTCCTGGTCGTGCTGCATACGGCGGACGAGCACGGAGAGGACGTGCGGTCCCTCGCCGAGGGGGAGGGGGAAGACCGCGGTGTCGGCCCAAGTCCCCTGCCTGACCGTCTTCTTGTCCGGCACCGGCATCCGATGCGTGCCCAGTGGCTGCCCGTCCAGCCAGGCCATCAGCACCCCCTGCGTGCCCGTGGTGAAGGCGAGGGACACGGACTCCGCCGCTCCCTCGAAGCGTCCCCGGTACCAGACGTCTCCGTAGTGGAAGCCGTAGTCGTCGGCGAACAGCACGGGCTGCCCGGCCGGTACGGGGGTGCTGCTGTACGAGGACGTCCTGTCCGCGACCGTCCACCCCGAGTCGTCGAAGCCGGCGGCGGACTCCGGGTTCTCCGCGGACCGCCGCCAGTCGATCAGCACGGGGAGCCGGACCTCCGGCACGCCGGGCAGCCGCTGCTCGGCCAGCAGACTCCCGGAGGACGTGGCACGCGTCCTCAACGCGCCCTGATTCCAGACGACTTCACTCGCCCCGCGCGGTCCCCACACCTCCAGATCGGCCGCCTCCACGGTGTCGCCGGTGAGCTGGACGGTCGAGTCGTGCAGGGCGGCGGTGCGCAGGAGCGCGGGGCCGCGTACCAGTACCGGGCCCGACGGGGTGTCGTACCGCCACAGCCGTCCGGAGGTCTCGTCGTCCGCGAGGAGCAGCAGCAGCGGCGCCGAGGCACCGCCGCCCTCCACCAACACCCGCACAAGACCGCCGAGTCGAGCCGAGACCCGGAGCACACCACTCTCGTACTCGTATGCCGCGGCCCCCTCAAGCACGGTCACCGTCGGCTCACTCGCGCACTCCAGCGCGGTCTCGGTCGTCTCTCCGGAGCGGCCGGTGAGCACGGCGATGTCCTGCCGTCCGGCCGCGAGCCACAGCATCGGCTGCGCGGTGGAGTACGCCAGTTTGCGCCGCCCGAAGGCGATCCCGGTGGCCAGGAGCCGGGCGTCGGCGGCGGGCACGGTGAGGGGAAGCGCCGAGAAGGGAAGCGCCGTCGTCACCTCCGCCGCGGTGTCGTTGCGTACGACGTAGAAGCGCGCGCCGGTGTCCGGGTTCACCAGCGGATACACCTTGACCTGGGGGTCCGTTCCGGTGACCGGCTCCGCACGGTCCAGCTTGGCCAGGTCGGGCACGGAGTGCAGCAACTGCCCGATCTGGTGCATCGGGACCAGCTTGGCGGTGGGCTGCCGGGCCTCGTCGAGGGCGGCGCCGTAGTCGTACGACGTGTAGACGATCGGTGCGGGCAGCCAGCCCCAGGAGGTGCCGCCGAAGGTCATGTAGACGTTGTGGATCTTGATGCCGTTGGCGAGGTTGGTGAGGTAGAAGCGCCGCTCGTACGCCGCGTCACGCGTCCTGGCCGACTCCGCGTACCCCGTGCCGTCGAACTCCACCCCGCCCCACGGATCGAACCAGCCGCCCCCGAACTCGGGCACGAACCCCGGGGTCCGCGGACTCGCCGTCGAGCCCCCCTTCGTACCGCCGACTCCGAAGTACCCCCAGTCCGGCGGGGGTTTGAAGGGCGACGGATACCCGTCGAAGCCGTACAGCCAACGCCCGCTCTCTCCGCCCGTGTCGAAGGTGCCGGGGGCCCAATAGCCGTTCCTGCCCTTGTCGTTGTGGAACAGCGGCACGTCGATGCCGTCGTCGCGGACCTTGGCGTACAGGTGGGCCATGTAGTCGCGGCCGAGGGGGCTGGTGACGTGGTCCGCGTACTCGTTCTCCAGCTGGTAGAGGACGACCGTGCCGCCGCCGTCGGTGTGCAGGTGCCGGGCCACGATCCGGTCGACGACGGTCAGCCACTCGTCGACGTGCTTCAGATAGGTCGGGTCCGAGGTCCTCGCCACGCCCTCGGTGGCGGTCAGCCAGCCGGGGAAACCGCCCGCGTCGACCTCGGCGTTGATGTACGGGCCCGGTCGCAGGATCACGTACAGACCGGTCTCGGCGGCCATGCGCAGGAACAGGTCGAGGTCGCGGACGCCGGTGAAGTCGTACGTCCCTGGCGCGGGGGAGTGGTAGTTCCAGGACACGTAGATGCTGATCGCGTTGTAGCCGTGGGCGCGCAGCTTCTGCAGGACGTCCCGCCACAGCGACGGGCTCGGGAGGCGGAACGGGTGGACCTCGCCGGACCACAGGACGACGCGCCTGCCGTCGATCAGCAGCGAGTACGCGTCGAAGCCGACGGTGTGCCGGTCGCCGTCGGCACCCGGCGGCCCGGGTGCGGGTGCTGTGGGCGTGGCATCGACGGCGTACGCGCCGCCGTTCCCACTGCCGCTCAGGGAGAAGCCGAGGGCGGTGGTCGTGGCGAGTGCGCTGAAGGTACGTCTGCTCAACACCATGAGGTTCTCCCCTGGACAGCGGCGGCTCGGGTGCGGCCATTGTCCACAGCGATTCGTCCCGCAATGGTCGTATGAGGATCTCGGCGCGGGTGGATTGCCCGGTACGGGCGCTACCGGAGCCGACCGTCCGGCAGGGCGAGGGCCCACCGGTGAAGGCGGAGGCCCTCGCCGCCGCGCAGGCCATCCCGTACAAGTTCCTGGAGGGAATCCTCGTCGGCCTCCGGCGTGGCGGCCCGGTCGTCAGCCGGCGCGGTGGCGACGGCGGCTGTGCACCGGCGGCCCGGGAGAACCCGTGGCCGCCGACCCGCGACCTCAGTTGCCGCAGCCCGTGGAGACGCGGGCTTTGGAGGACCAGGTGTTGGTGGTCACGTCGAGGGCCATCAGCGTCGAGTTCTTCGCGTAGCCGTAGGCGGTGCAGTCCAGCAGGCCGGTCGTGAAGTCGAAGCCCCCGCCGGGCCGCCCGGAGACGGAGCGCGCGGTGGTGGTCTTGTACCAGCTGGGAACGCCCGGCACGCCACCGTCCTTGAAGAGCGCCATCTTCACCTGCCCGCCGACGGTGAAGCTCTGGTCGCGCAGGACGAGGCCGTGGACGCCGATCGTGCTCGGCGCGCGGGTGGCCCAGACGTACGGGTGGTATCCGTACGCCTTGCCCTCCACCGCGCCCAGTTCGGTGGTCTCCGGGGGCGCCGACCTGGCGGCGGTCGGACGGGCCGCCGTGTCCGAGTTCCCGCCGCATCCGGTGGTGGCCATGGCCGCCGCGGCGAACAGGACCGCGAGTCCGAGTGCGGTGACGCGGCGGCCGGAGCCGGCCTTGGACGCGCTGTCCATGATGTCGTGCGTGCTGCTGCGCATGATGTTCTCCCCCTGGAAATCGTCGGCCGCGACCCCGTGGGCGGCCGGCGTGCAGAGGGACACCGGCCTGCGTACGGCGGTTGCGGCAGCGTGTGCGACGAGACGGTCACAGAGCTGGGCGGGGCGGCCGGCCAGATCATGGAAACCGCAGGCCACGGGTGTTGTACGGGGGGTGGTTCGGCGACCGGGGCGTAGCCGTGAATGTGCCTGCGTGTGGAGGGCCGTTCGCGTCGGGGGGTGAACGTGACCGGGCTCTCTGCGGGAGCCGGGGGGAGAGGGGAGCCTCCGGCGGAGGGGTGGGTTCCGTCTGTGCGGCGTCCTCATTTGGCACCATGGGCGCACGCGGGTTCTGCCCTTGGTGTCACCTCGGTGACTATGTGCCCGCGGTCACGGCCTTGAGCTCGTCCAGGGACTCCCGGATGAGCTGTGCCATCGGTCGCTGGTTGGTCTCGTCGACCCAGCGTTCGTACGCGATCTTGAAGACGGCGATCCCCGCCTCGGCGGCCAGGCCCGCGGTCGGGTCCGCGACGCCGCGTTGCCGCAACGCGTCGGCGAGTGCCGCGGACAGTGACGCAAGCTTGATCAGCTCGCGCTCCCGCAGCTCCGTGTTGGCGGCAATGACCTTCTGGCGCTTCTGGGAGTGTGCGCGGTGCTCCTCGAAGACCGCCGCGGCGGCGTCGAGGGCGGCGGCCACCGCGTCGATCGGGGCCGCGGACGCGGGGGCGCCGTTGAGGGCGCCCACGAGGAGCTCCTCCAGTGAGTTCGAACCCTCGAAGAGGACCTCGCGCTTGTCGGAGTAGTGCCGGAAGAACGTCCGCTCCGTGAGCCCCGCCCGCCTGGCGATCTCGGTCACGGTGGTCTGTTCGTACCCGCGCTCGCTGTAGAGCTCCAGTGCGGCCTGCGCCAGTCGGCCACGCGCGTTCGGTTCCCATCTGCCCATACCCCGGATTCTATGTGATGACAGTGACTGGCATCAGGTGTAGGTTGATGACAGTTGCTGACATCGACTGCCTCGCCATGGCGCGAGCAGCCGAACTACTCAGGAGGTCTCCCATGCGCGTGTTCATGACGGGTGCGTCCGGCTGGATCGGATCCGCCGTCGTCCCCGAGCTCATCGGCGCGGGCCACCAGGTCACCGGGCTCGCCCGCTCCGACGCGGCAGCCGCTGCCCTCACCGAGGCCGGGGTGGAGGTGTTTCGCGGCACGCTCGACGACCTCGATGCTCTGCGCGAGGCAGCCGCCGCGTCGGACGGTGTGATCCACCTCGCGTTCAAGCACGACATCGCCTTCTCCGGGGGCTTCGAGAGCGCCGCCGACGCGGATCGCCGTGCTGTCGAGACGTTCGGCGAGGCGCTCGCCGGTTCGGACCGGCCGCTGGTCATCGCCTCCGGGACGCTCGGGCTCACCTCCGGGCGGGTGGGGACCGAAGAGGACGGGCACGGTCCCGCCTCGGATGTCGCCGCCTGGGGCGAGGGCCCGCGGACCCGGCTGGCCACCGCCGAGCTGGTGCTCTCCTTCGCGTCGCGCGGAGTCCGCTCATCCATCGTGCGGCTCTCTCCGACCAATCACGGGGAAGGAGACAACGGCTTCATGGCGTCCCTGGTCGGCATCGCCCGCGACAAGGGCGTCTCCGGCTACATCGGCGACGGATCCAACCGCTGGCCCGCCGTGCACCGGCTCGACTCCGCGCACCTCTTCGGCCTGGCGCTGGACAAGGCCCCGGCGGGCTCGACGCTGCACGCCGTCGCCGACGAGGGCGTGCCGATCCGTGCCGTCGCCGAGGTGATCGGACGCCATCTCGGAATCCCCGTGGCGTCCGTCGCCCCCGAGGACGCGGGCGAGCACTTCGGCTGGCTGGCCGGCCCCCTGGGGGTCGACAGTCCCGTGTCGAGCGCGCTGACCCAGGAGTTGCTCGGGTGGCGGCCGGCCCAACCAGGGCTGCTGGAGGACCTCGACAAGGGCCACTACTTCGCCTGAGGACGTAGGCCGGGGCGAACGGCTCCCGTGCGGGGGCCGGTTCGGAGGAGGACGGCACGCGGTTCCGCCCGGGCCGGTGAGGCAGGATGAGGTCTCCGGTCGGTGCGCGAGGGAGGCCACAAGTGGGTTATGAACTGCAGGCGTTGATCGCCGGAGGCGAGCTGCTGCGGGCTGCCTCACAAGACCTCGCCGACACCACAGTGGTGCCTCTTGGGCAGGGCCTGTCGCTGCTGCCGATGACGGACCAGCTCCTCGACGCCGTCACGGAAAGCAGCGCGGTCGGGCCGCTGGGGTTCTGGCGGCTACCGGGCGGCTTCGACGGACTGCTCGCCGGGTGGTCCGCCGCGGGACCGGTCGCCTACGCGGAGGCCGAGTACTTCGGCGGCGTAGGCGAACAGCGCGCTGCCGTCTGGGCCGACGGGGCCGTGGTGCTCGGGCCGCTGCACGCCTCGGAGGGCGAGCCGTTCCCCGCTGCCGGAAGCCCGATCGCCCAGGCCCTTCGGCGACTCGGCGCAGTGGCCGGTGCGGCCGAGGACGAATTCGAGGCCGTGGGACTCGGCCGCCATCGCCGCAACGAGGACTGGCTCCCTGCCGGGAACCGTGGACCCGGCTCAGTGTTTGACGTCCAGTCTGCTGAACGCGCTGGTCAGGCCCTGTTTGAGCTTGCGTGCCAGCGGCACCTCGACGAAGCGGTGGACGAGCCAGCTCAGGGCGAGCATCGCGATGATGAGGGCAGGGACCAGTAGGCGGGCGTCGATGTCCTGGTGCAGGTAGTGGATCAGTGTGGTGCCGATGGCGTAGTGGAGGAGGTAGAAGGGGTACGAGAGCGATCCAGCGGTGGCCAGCCACTTCCACTGGATTCGGTCGGTCAGGCCGAGGGCGATGCCCACCATGAGGAGCAGGAAGAGCGTGTAGAGGATCAGCGAGCCGGACCAACTCGACACCTTTTCCACACTGATCCGGGCCGGCAGCTGGTTCTGGGACATCACCCAGGCCAGGCCCAGGATGCCCCACAGCAGCAGGTCCTGGCCGAAGCGGTGCATGAGGTACAGGGCGAGGCCGGCGATGAAGAACCATGCGGCCTCGGGGTTGGCGACCGTCACCAGCAGCGGAACCCCGGAGTTGGGCGCGACGGCCGCGAGGGCGCCCCAGACGCAGCAGAACAGCACGACCTTGCGGTACGTCAGTCCGGTCGCCACCACCAGCATGAAGATGACGTAGAAGCGCAGTTCGGACCAGAGCGTCCAGTACACGCCGTCCACCGCCGGCGCCCCCTCGCCCTGCTGGAGCATGGAGAGGTTGAGGATGACCTTCACGGAGGGGAGGGCGGTGAACTGCGCCGGCCACAGCGTGAGTACCGCGGTGGTGAACAGCACCGCGAACCAGTAGGCCGGGTAGAGGCGGATGACGCGCGAGACGAAGAAGTCCCTGGCCCGCCGGCCCCAGCTGGACATGCAGATGACGAAGCCGCTGATGACGAAGAAGAACTCGACGCCGATCCAGCCGTAGGTGGCGAACGGGAAGAGGCTGGGAAAGATCTCCGAGACCGGACGGCCCCAGATGAGGTTGTCCGGCTGGTTGGCGCGATAGGTGCCGATGTAGTGGTGCAGCGCCACCATCAGGGCGGCCACCAGCCGCAGCGCGTCGATCACATACAGCCGGGGCTTGCGGCGCGCGCCCCCGGCAGCGGACGGTGGCTCTCCCCGCGCCGACGGGAGCGTGTCGTGTTCGATCGGCTGGTGCTGCTGCCGCCGTTGCTCGGCGGCGACGCCTCCGGCCTGTATCACGTGTCCAATCCGCCTGTCCGGCCCGTGCGGGAGCCATCGTCCGAATGATCGAGAGGTACAGGCCCGACACACGGGGGATCCGGCTCGCCCGCACCGCGTCCCGGCGCGTGAACGGCAGCCCGGCGAGATCGCACGCCGGATCTCCCAGGGGTACCCCGGCTCTCACAGGGACGCCACGCCGCCCAGCGTGGACCGTACCCGCACAGCCTGGGAGGCACCTGGGTAGCCGCAGGGTCCGCCCTACGGCGGCGTGCCCTGAGCGGGGACGACATGGCTCCGCAGAGAAATCTCATTCGGCTCGTATGCCCACCGGAGCACAGGGCACACGCACCCGAACGGGTGTCACGCACGACACTGAACTGCGCGCCCGCCGCGGTCCACGCCCGCACTCTCGGCATCGACAGCACCGTCGCCGTCGAAGGGCAGCGGGCCTCCGCCGGAGACCGGGGCGCCCACGCAGCCGATACCGGCCGCAGGCTGTGACGTCAGCTGACGACGAGAGAGGACACCCATGGGTATTTACGTGTCGGTCAGAGGATGGCTGGAGTGCGACGACAAACAACTCGTCGCAGCCCGGGAAATCATCTCGGCTCACGAAGACGATCACTACTCCAACGGATGGGGCACACCTCGCCGCCACGTCAACTGGACTCACTACATGTTCTACGGTGCGGACATCCGAGAGTCGGCCCTGGAATGGCTCCTTCACCAGATCCGGGACATGGCGAGAATCCCTGCCTCCGATGATGACGGAGACCGCGTCAGGGGACTCTTCCTCGCCGGTCATGAAATCGATGGCACGGCTGAATGGCAGGTTCGCGAGGGTGGGCTCTTCATCTCGCCGGGCGACAGCAGACACCGTTACCTCGGCGGATAGCCGGCCATGCGTTCGGTCAGGCAGCTGCTGCCTGGGCTTTGCGGGCGAGCAGGTGGATCTCCCGGAACTGCCGGCGGTCGGTGGGCTCGGGCTCGCGGATCATCCGGGCCACCTCGGCCAATCCGGACTCGCGCAGCAGCGTGGCCAGGTGATCGGGCCACCATCGGTAGGCCGGGGCGACGGTGTGGTCGAAGAGCTGCGTCGGGTGGGACGGATCCTCGCTTGCCGAAAAGCCGAGCAGAAGATGGCCGCCGGGTGCCAGCACGCGGTGGAACTCCGCCAGGACGACGGGGAGTTCCTGCGGCGGCGTGTGGATGATGGACCAGCGTGAGAGTACGCCGCCCAGCGCGCCGTCGGCGATGTCCAGCGCGGCCATCGAGCCCACGTCGAACCGCAGGCCCGGATGGGCCCGGCGAGCCAGCTCGATCATCGCCGGGGAGGCATCAACACCGAACGCCGTCAGCCCCAACTCGTCGAGATGAGCGGTGATGTGCCCGGGCCCGCACCCCAGGTCCGCGACCCGACCGTCCCCACCCGCATGTACGACCTCGGCGAAGGCACCCAGGATCGCGCGGTCCAGGGGCCTGTCCCGAAGTGTGTCCCGGAACAGCTGCGCATAGGTGAGGGCAGCAGCGTCGTACCCGTCGCGGGTGGCACCGAGGGCATCGTGTTCGACCATGCCCGCGACGGTAGTTCGTGGCCCGCCTTGAGCCCAACCCGGTCGGCCCCGGGCGGCTGCCGGGCTACCGGGGAAGCTCCGCTCGGATGGTTTTGCCGGCGGGGCCCGTGCTCACGGTGACCGACCTGGCCAGCTTCTGGACCATCGGCCAGCCGAAACCGCCGGTTCCACCGGTGAGGTCGGGAGCGCGTTCCCGTGGCGGTCGTGGGTCCGCGTCGGTGACGGCGACGGTGATGGCGCCGGGGCGCGCCCACAGGCGCAGGGAGCAGGAGGTGCCCTGTGCGTGCCGTACGACGTTGGTGACGAGTTCGGACACCACGAGGGCGACGCTCGACGCGACCAGGGTGTCCACCGCCGGCGTGAGGCTGTTCATAAAAGCGTGGGCGAGGTCCCGCGCGTCCGCGATGGCCTCGGGCCGGGCGTCGAAGACCGCGTGGTCCCATGGGCGGCCGTTCACACGCGGATGTCGCGTTCGCATAAGCCCTCCTCGTACGGGGTGGCTTCTGTTCAGGATGAACGCCTGCCCCTGAAGCGCACGCTGTAACGCACTCCCGGGCGGCCCTTGAGTCGTCGTCTCTCCCACCGGCCCGGCCATGGGGAGGGCTTCGCACATTGGGTACGTGCGCAGGGGAGTGAGGCAGCAATACGCGGGTAGGCGCTGGACACGCTTCTGTCGGGGGATGGCAGAGGGCCGACGGACCAGGGAGGGCAACGATGACGACGATGGCGACCATGACGACGGCAGTCCGGACACACACGGACACCGGTTTCGCAGGGCTGCCGGAGATCGTCGACCCGCAGACGGTCGCGCCGAAGGACGCGCGCGACCTGTCGACGCGGTTCTTCGCTCAACTCGCCGTACTGGAAGAGGGGACCCCCGAGCACCAGTACGCGCGCAACACCCTCATCGAGATGAACATGTCGCTGGTCCGCTACGCGGCCGGCCGGTTCCGCCACCGCGGCGACGACATGGAGGACATCGTCCAGGTCGGCATGATCGGCCTCATCAAGGCCATCGACCGCTTCGAGCTCACCCGGGAGACCCAGTTCGCGACGTTCGCCGTGCCCTACATAGTCGGCGAGATCAAGCGGTTCTTCCGTGACACGTCCTGGGCCGTCCACGTTCCGCGCCGCCTTCAGGAGGCCCGCGTCGAACTCGCCAGGGCCACCGAGGAACTCAGCACCCGGCTGGGGCGCGCTCCCAAGGTCGGTGAACTGGCCGCTCTGATGGACCTCACCGAGGACGAGGTCATCGAAGCCCGCATGGCCTCGAACGGCTACAACTCCACCTCCCTCGACGCCGCCATCCACGGCGACGGCGACGACGGCGAGACCGCCCTGGCCGGCTTCATCGGCGAGGAGGACCCCGCGATGGAGCTCGTGGAGGACTTCCACGCCCTCGCCCCGCTCATCGCCGAACTCGACGACCGCGACCGGCACATACTGCAGATGCGTTTCGTCGACGAGCTCACCCAGTCGCAGATCGGCGAGCGCCTCGGTGTGTCCCAGATGCATGTCTCCCGCCTCCTGACGCGCACCCTGGCGCGTCTGCGGGAGGGAATGCTCACCACCCGCTGACTCCGGTCGCGTACGACGGTTGTGTACGAGGGTTGTGTACGGGGTTCGCGTACGACGGGTTCAGCGGGCGTGCGGCGTGAAATCGCAGGTGTGTGACGGGAGTCGGGGAGGGGCGCAGCCCCCTTCGCGGCTCCCGTCCGACTAACCCGCCTGGTTGTACACGGCTCCCGCGGCAGGCCAGCCCATGGCCTGAGGTTGTGGGGGAGGATCTGGCTGGGTCCGGCCGCGGACCTGGGCGGCGGTCAGTCCGCTGGGGTGGGCGCCCGGCACCGGGGCCATCACGCCGGGCTGGGGGGCCTGCATGGCCGCTGCCATGCCGGGCATGCCGGTCTGGGCGTAGGCGGGCAGTCCGGCGGCCGGGACCGGCGCGTACCCGGGCATCGGGGCGGCCTGCGGCGGCATCACGGCAGCCGGTGCCGCGGCTGGTGCCAACCCCGGCATGGCACCGGGAGCCTGCGCGGGGGCCGGTGCCGGCCAGCCGCCGGTCTGCGGGCCCGCGAGGCTCTGCGGGCCCGCGAAACTCTGTGCACCCGCGAGACTCTGCATCGCCGCGGCCTGTGCCGCCAGCCCCGGCATGCCCGCCCCGTTCGTGGCGCCGACGAGTCTGTCCACCGCCGCCGTACCCGAGCTGTAGTTGGTCCCGTTGACCATCTCGGGTACGGCGGCTCCCCTCCTGGTCCCGTAGAGCACGCCTTCCAGGCCGGACACCAGGCGACGCACGTCCACCTGGGGGCGTACCACGAGTCGCAGGAAGCGGCTCGACGAACCGATCTTGTTGCCGCACTCGCGGACCAGGATGCGGTGCTCGGTGAGCAGCCGGTCCCGGACCACGGTGCCCTCGGCGCCCACGGGGAGGCGCACGAAGAGGAAGTTGCCCTGCGAGGGATAGATCGTCAGACCGGGCAGGTGGGAGAGCTGCTGGGCCATGTCGAGGCGGTCGCGGCGGACCATGTGCAGGCTCTGCATGTACTCCTGGCCGTGGTTCTTGAGCATGAACACCACGGTCTCCGCGAAGGAGTTGAGATTCCACTTGGGCAGCATCGAGCGGACCTTGCCGGCCAGCGCCGGGTTGGCGACGAGGTAGCCGAAGCGGATGCCGTGCAGGCCGAAGTTCTTGCCCAGGCTGCGCAGCACGATGACGTTGGGCCGCATCACGGCGTCCTCGACGACACTCGGCTCGTGCTCGGCGTCGGCGAACTCCAGGAACGACTCGTCGATGACGATGAGGTCCAGGTCCGCCATCGCGTCCATGAACTGGACGAGCGCCTGGCGGGGTACGAAGCCGCCGTCGGGGTTGTTCGGGTTGCAGATGACGGCGACCCGGGTGCCGCGGGCGCGGATGAACTCGGCGTACTTGGCCAGGTCGAGGGCGAACCCGCTGGACTCCTGCAGCGGGAACATGTCGACGCGCTTGCCGGTCTCCATGGGCTGGTCGGTCCAGCGGCCGAAGGTGGGGACGGGTATGGCGAGGGACTCCCGGACCAGCAAGTGGTCGATCCAGGTGATGAGTTCGGTCGAGCCGTTGCCCATCGCGACGCACTGCGGAGGGAGTTGGAGCAGGTTGCAGAGCTCGGCCGTGATGGTGTCGGCGCTGCTCGGGTAGTACGTGATGATCTCGCGCAGCCGACTCGCCAGGTCGTCGAACATGGCGGGTGTCGGGAAGTAGGGGTTGCACGGGATACAGAAGTCGACCGGACCGGCCCCTTCGCCGCCCTCACGGGTGAGCGCTGCCATTGAGGGGCTGTGCGCCGCCGTGCTGCGGAACAGCGAGGTGACGTTGTCGGCCATGGAACCTCCGTAGGGGGCGGGCCCGGTGGGGAGGACGGGCCCTCCGTCTGTGGGTGGCCCGCGCGGGGGAGCGCGAGCCACCCAAAGGTACGGATACGGAGGGGGTGCTGTTCAACTCGTGTGAATTTGGTGAGAGTTAATGATCACAGGCAACTGAAGGGACCCAATATCCCTCAGGGGCCCCTCAGAGGCTCCACCGGGACCTCAGTCGTCGACGGCGTGCACCGTGGTCGTACGGATGGCGGGGCCCCGCACGAGGCGGGGCCCAGCGGCTTACGAACCGACCTTGCGCTTGTTCCACACGTCGAAGCCGACCGCCGCCAGCAGGGCCAGGCCCTTGATGACCTGCTGCCAGTCGGAGCCGACGCTGAGGAGGTTCATGCCGTTGTTCAGCACACCGAGGACCAGACCGCCGATGATCGCGCCGAGGACGGTCCCGACGCCGCCGCTCATGGACGCGCCCCCGATGAACGCCGAGGCGATCGCCTCCAGTTCGTAGTTCAGGCCCGCCTTCGGTGAGGCCGCGTTGAGGCGGGCGGCGATCGCCATACCCGCCAGGGCCGCGAGCGCGCCCATGTTCAGGAAGACCAGGAAGGTGACCTTCTTGTCCCTGACGCCGGACAGCTTCGCCGCCGGAAGGTTGCCACCGATCGCGTAGATGTGACGGCCGAAGACGGCGTTGCGCATGACGTAGCCGTAGCCGACCACCAGCACGCCGAGGACCAGCAGGATGATCGGCGCACCCTTGTAGCTGGCGAGCAGCATGGTGACGACGAGGATCGCGGCACTGATGGCGACGAGCTTGAGCAGGAAGAGGTTCCTGGGCACCACGTCGAGCGAGAACTCCTGCTGGCGCTTACGGTCGCGGACCTCCTGGAGGACCGCGAAGACGATCAGGGCGAGGCCCAACAGCAGGGTGATGTTGTGGTAGTTGGTGTTCGGACCGGTCTCCGGCAGGAAGCCGTTGCCGAGGTCCTGCAACCCGTTCGGGAAGGGGCCGAGGGTCCGCCCCTCCAGCAGGATCTCCGTCAGACCGCGGAAGATCAGCATGCCGGCGAGGGTGACGATGAACGACGGTATGCCGCCGTACGCGATGAAGAAGCCCTGCACCGCGCCCGCCAGCGCGCCCATCATCAGGCACAGCACCACGGCGACCGGCCAGGGCACATCGTGCTGCACGGTCAGTACGGCCGCGAAAGCGCCCACGAACGCGGTCAACGAGCCCACCGACAGGTCGATATGGCCCGCGATGATCACCAGCATCATGCCGATCGCGAGGATCAGGATGTAGCTGTTCTGCAGGACCAGGTTGGAGACGTTGCGCGGCAGCAGCAGGTCGCCGTCGGTCCACACCGCGAACAGTGCCACGATCAGGCCGAGGGCGATCAGCATGCCGTACTGGCGCATGTTGCGGCGCAGACCGGCCAGCACCAGCTGGAGCAGGCCGCCGCCCGCCGCCGATCCGCTCTTTCCGGGCGGCGCGGGGGCCGGCGTCCTGGCGGTCAGATCCGTGCTCATCGCGTTACCTCTTTGTCCTTTGTCATCTGACGCATCAGCGTTTCCTGGGAGGCCTCCGCCCGCGAGAACTCACCGGTCAGCCGCCCCGCGGCCATCGTGTAGACGCGGTCGCACATCCCGAGCAGCTCCGGCAGCTCGGAGGAGATGAAGACGACCGCCTTGCCCTCGGCGGCCAGCTTGTCGATGACCGTGTAGATCTCGAACTTGGCTCCCACGTCGATGCCCCGGGTCGGCTCGTCCAGGAGCAGCACCTCCGGGCCCGCGAAGATCCACTTGCTGAGGACGACCTTCTGCTGGTTGCCGCCCGACAGCTTGCCCACCGGCTCGAAGACGGTCGGCGCCTTGATGTTCATGGACTTGCGGAAGCCCTCGGAGACCTGCCGCTCCTCGTGCTCGTCGACAACACCGTGCCGGGACACCTTGCCCAGGGCACTGAGCGAGATGTTGCGGTTGATGGTGTCGATGAGGTTGAGGCCGTAGTGCTTGCGGTCCTCGGTGACGTACGCGATCCCGTGTCCGACCGCCTCGGGGACGGACTTCGTCCGGATCTCCTTGCCGTCCCTGAAGACCGTGCCGCCCGCGTACCGGCCGTAGGAGCGCCCGAAGACGCTCATCGCGAGCTCGGTGCGGCCGGCGCCCATCAGGCCCGCGATGCCGACGATCTCGCCGCGCCTGACGCTGATCGACACATCGTCGACCACCTTGCGCTGCTGGTCGATCGGGTGGTGCACGGTCCAGTTGCGGATCTCCAGGGCCGGGGCCTCGCCCACCTCCCCGTCGTACGGGGTGCGTTCGGGGAAACGGTGGTCGAGGTCGCGGCCGACCATGCCGCTGATGATCCGGTCCTCGGTGGTCTCGGCTGCCTTCACGTCGAGGGTCTCGATGGACTTCCCGTCGCGCAGGATCGTCACCGAGTCCGCGACCCTGCGGATCTCGTTCAGCTTGTGGGAGATGATGATCGAGGTGATGCCCTGCTTCTTCAACTCCAGGATGAGATCGAGGAGTTTGCCGCTGTCCTCGTCGTTCAGCGCGGCGGTCGGCTCATCCAGGATGAGCAGCTTCACCTTCTTCGACAGCGCCTTGGCGATCTCCACCAGCTGCTGTTTGCCCACGCCGATGTCGGTGACGCGGGTCTCCGGATGGTCGCCCAGGCCGACCCGGCGCAGCAGCTCGGACGCGTGCCGCAGGGTCTCGTTCCAGTTGATGAACCCGCGCGTGGCGTGCTCGTTGCCGAGGAAGATGTTCTCCGCGATGGAGAGGTACGGCACCAGGGCCAGCTCCTGATGGATGATCACGATGCCGTGCTGCTCACTGGCCCTGATGTCCTTGAACGTACAGATCTCGCCCTCGAAGAGCACGTCTCCCTGGTAACTCCCGTGCGGGTGGACGCCGGAGAGGACCTTCATCAAGGTCGACTTGCCGGCGCCGTTCTCCCCGCAGATGGCGTGGACCTCGCCCTGACGGACGGTCAGTGTGACGTCCGACAGCGCCTTGACGCCGGGAAAGGTCTTGACGATCGAGCGCATTTCCAGGACGGGTCTCGCCATGGTCGTGCCTTCCAATCCCTAGAGTGCGGAGGCTGCTTGAGCTCGCTCTCCGCTACTTGAGGTCGCTTTCCTTGATGTAGCCGGAGTCGACGACGACCGTCTGGTAGTTGGCCTTGTCCACGCTCACGGGCACCAGCAGGTACGCGGGCACGACCTTCGCGCCGTTGTCGTACGTCTTGGTGTCGTTGGTCTCGGGCTTCTTGTCGTTGAGGACCGCGTCGACCATGTTCGAGGCCACCTTGGCGAGTTCACGGGTGTCCTTGTAGACGGTCATCGACTGCTCGCCGGCGATGATCGATTTCACCGAGGCGACCTCGGCGTCCTGCCCGGTGACGACCGGCAGCGGCTTGCTCGCACTGCCGTAACCGTCCGACTTCAGCGCCGAGATGATGCCGATGGAGATGCCGTCGTACGGCGAGAGCACCGCGTCGACCCGGCCGCTCTTGTACGAGGCGGTGAGGATGTCGTCCATGCGCCGCTGCGCGGTGGCGCCGTCCCAGCGCAGGGTGGTGACCTGGGTCAGTTCCGTCTGGCCGGACTTGACGACGAGCTTGCCCTCGTCGATGTACGGCTGGAGGACGGTCATCGCGCCCTGGAAGAAGTACCGGGTGTTGTTGTCGTCGTTCGAGCCCGCGAACAGTTCGAGGTTGAAGGGACCCTTCTCGCTGCCGTCCTTCAGCCCGAGCTTCTCGACGATGTAGGAGCCCTGGAGCTCGCCGACCTTCTCGTTGTCGAACGACGCGTAGTAGTCGACGTTCTCCGTGCCGAGGATCAGGCGGTCGTAGGAGATCACCGGGATGTCGGCGTCCTTGGCCTGCTGGAGCACGTTGTTGAGGGACTTGTTGTCGATCGCGGCGACGATCAGCGCGTCCACGCCCTGCGTGATCATGTTCTCGATCTGCGAGACCTGCTGGTCCGGCTCATCCTCGCCGAAGGCCAGCTTCGTCTTGAAGCCCTTGGCCTCCAGGTTCTTGACGACGTTGTCGCCGTCGGCGATCCAGCGCTCGGAGGACTTGGTGGGCATGGAGATGCCGATGGTGGCGTCACTGGCATCGGTCGCCTTGTCCTCACTGCCCCCCTCGCTGCTCTGCCCGCAGGCGGAGAGGGTGAGGGCGAGGGAAGCGGCTCCGGCTATGGCGGCGAGTGCGGCTCTGCGGTTACGCATGATCATCATCCTTGATGTGTGGGCCGGTTCGGTCTGGCGGTGCGGGGACGCTTCCGGTGGGGGCGGGAGGTGGGACCAAGAACAGGTGTGTGGGATTGTGTGCGGCTGCGTCGCCTTTTGTGAAGGGGGTTGGCGTGGAACGTTATGAGGGCGTTTCGAATCGCCGTAGCACGCCCGGCAGTCGAGAACCGAGCGGCGCCATGTCACCGTCGGCTCCGTGCCGCGCGAGCAGGTCCAGGGCGAGCCGGCCGCGCCGCACCCGTTCCCGGGCGGTGCTCAGGGTCAGCTCCCGCAGATGGTGCCCGTAGGGGTAGATGCCGGGCGCCTTGGAGAGGCCGAACTTCAGATAGAGCGGTGCGCCACGCCGGATCAGCTCGGCGACCTCGTACATCCGCACATACCCGCCGAGGTCGTCGGGGGCCTCGATGTACATGTCCATGGGGGCGGCGGAAACCCGCCGGATCTCGGTCAGGTGAGTGAGCGTCAGATCACTCGGCACGTTGAGGGAGTCCGCGCCGAGGTTCTCGTACACGGCGTACGAGGCCGGGTTGACGGGGCCCACCAGCGCCGAGAGCTTGAGGGTCGTGTCGGCCGGGATGATCCCGGCGACGCGTGCGCGGTGCAGCGTCCACAGCACACCCTCGTCGGCGACGAGCAGGCACGTGACGCCCAACTCCGTTGCCCGCAGGGCGTCTTCGACGCATCCGGCAACCGCGTCGTGGCCCCGGGCACGCAGCCCGCCGCCCCGCGAGTCGGAGCGCACCGAGCCGCCGATGTCCCAGGTGCCGCGCGGCCCGGTGAACAGGCAGAGCTCGATGGCGTGTTCGGCCGTGGCCTCGACCATCTCGGTGATCTCGGAGTCGGTCAGCATCCAGACGCCGCTGCCCTGGCTGATCCGGTGGATCGGCACATCGAGCCGCGAGGACTCCTTGAGGACCACGGCAAGGGCCTCGGGACCCTCGACGGACGGGACCTCGGTACGCCAGCGGCCGCCTCCCGGGAAGCTGTGCGGCGAGGCGTCGGCGGGGGAGAGGGGCGGCGCGCCCAGGCCGAGCGCGGCGAGCGCCTGCTCGCCGGGTCGACGGGCTGCCGGAGGCGGGACGTCGGTCACAAGCTGTCCTTCCGCGTTCGTTGACTGGAGTGCGTTCGATATCCCGAACATGGTTCGTGTCGATGGGAGTGCGCCGGTGCGGTGCGGTCGGGCACCCCGCACCGACGTACTGCTCAGGCGAGCGGAAGGAGTCGGCTCATGGGCCGGGGACGGCCTGGTGTGTGGCGGGGGGTGGTGTGGTTCGTGGGCCGGGGACGGCCTGGTGTGTGGCGGGGGGTGGTGTGGTTCGTGGGTTGGGGACGGCCTGGTGTGTGGCGGGGGGTGGTGTGGTTCGTGGGTTGGGAACGGCC
>NZ_JBHXMF010000038.1:0-46931 GCF_042721055.1 Streptomyces sp. NPDC058470 | reverse complement strand
CGGGGACGGCCTGGTGTGTGGCGGGGGGTGGTGTGGTTCGTGGGTTGGGAACGGCCTGGTGCTCGGCTGAGAGCGGCCTGGTTTCGTGGGCCGGGAACGACCTGGTTCATGGGCGGAGCAGGACCTTTCCGACCTTCGGGTCGCCGGACCCCACCAGTTCGATGGCCGCCGGGAACTCGGCGAGCGGCAGCTCGTGCGTGACCAGCGGCAACGGGTCGAGGAGCCCGGCGCCGAACACCCGCACCGTGTGGGCCCAGGCAGTCGGCGGCGCCCCGAACACGGTGTGCACCTCCAGCTGTCGTACGACGAGATCGGTGGGGTCGAGACCCTCGGCGCCCGGCGCCGGGATACCCGTGAGGACCAGGCGTCCGCCACGCCGGAGCAGGGAGGCGGCGGTGCGCGCGGCGGACGCGGACCCGGCGGTCTCGATGACCACATCGAAGTCCTCGGGCAGTACCTGTTCCTTCGTACGGAAGTCGGTGGCGCCGAACGTCCTGGACAGCTCCGCGCGGTCGGGACGGGTGCCGACGACCAGCAGTTCGGCCGGGGAGCCCGCCGTGAGGAACTGCACGGCGAACATCCCGAGCGTGCCGGTGCCGACGACCGCGACCCGCTCTCCGGGCAGTGCGGCCGCCTTGAGCGCGGCGGCCGCGATGCACGCGGCGGGCTCCAGCAGGGCCGCCGCCGTCAAGTCGGCCTCGTACGGCAGGACATGGAGGAGGCGGGCGGGCAGGGTGAGGGTGGCGGCCATCGCGCCGGGCCGGGTGAAGCCGGTCTCCTCGTACCCCGCCGTGCACAGCGTGGTCTCGCCCGCGTGACAGCGGTCGCAGACCTGACAGTTGCGGAAGCCCTCCCCGACGACCTTGCGCCCGACGAGAGCGGGCGGCACCCCGGCACCGATCGCGTCCACCGTCCCGGACCACTCGTGGCCGGGGATGAGGGGGTAACGGACGTACCCCTTGGGCCGGTTGCCCTGGTAGACCTCGCGGTCGCTGCCGCAGATACCGACGGCGTGCACGCGCACAAGAGCCTCGCCGGTATCCGGCCGCCTGGGCTCATGAACGGTCAGCCGGTGCTCGCCCGGGGCCGTGACGAGGACCGCCTTCCCCGTACTCACTGAGCGCACTTCGGCCTCCGCTGCTCCCAGCCGTCCGCCCACAGGTCGAACCGGGCCTGCTGCTGCGGGAATTCGGCCGCCGCGTCGACGTCCAGCTCGACACCGAGGCCGGGCGCGTAGGAGAGGTGGAAGTACCCGTCGACGACCTCAGGGGCCCCCTTCACGACCTTCTTGATCTCCGCGTCCGCGAAGTCGTTGAAGTGCTCCAGAATCTTGAAGTTCGGCGAGGAGAAGCCGACTTGGAGGGAGGCGGCGGTCAGGACCGGCCCGCCCACGTTGTGCGGCGCGACGAGTATGTAGTGCGCCTCGGCGGTGGCGGCCAGTTTCCGGGCCTCCCAGATACCCCCGATGTGACCGACGTCGGGCTGGATGATGTCGACGGCCTGGCTCTCGAACAGCTCACGGAACTCGATGCGGTCGTGGATGCGTTCGCCGGTGGCGAGCGGGATGTCCACCTTGGCGGCGACCTTCTCCAGTGCCTTGAGGTTCTCCGGCGGAACCGGCTCTTCCAGCCAGGCGGGTTCGAAGGGCGCGAGTTCGCGGGCGAGCCGGACGGCGGTCGAGGGCGAGAAGCGGCCGTGCATCTCCAGCATCAACTCGGTCCCGGGGCCGATCGCGTCGCGCACGGCCTCGATCAGCGAGACGGAATAGAGGGTGGCCTCGTGGTCGAGCTCGAAGTGCCCGGTGCCGAAGGGGTCGATCTTGAGCGCCTTGTATCCGCGCGCGACGACCTCCTGAGCGGCCTTGTGATAGGCCTCCGGGGTCCGCTCGGTGGTGTACCAACCGTTGGCGTACGCCTTGACCTTGTCGGTGACCGTGCCGCCGAGCAGCTGCCAGACGGGCACGCCGAGCGCCTTGCCCTTGATGTCCCAGCAGGCCATCTCGACGACGGCGATACCGGACATCACGATCTCGCCGGCCCGGCCGTAGTCGCCGTACTTCATCCGCTGGACGAGATCCTCGACAGCGAAGGGGTCCGAGCCGAGGATGTGGTTGGCCTCCGCCTCGCGCAGATAGCCGATCAGCGCGTCGGTGTGGCCCAGCATGCGGGTCTCGCCGACTCCGGTGACACCTTCGTCGGTGTGCACCTGGACGTACGTCAGGTTCCGCCAGGGCGTCCCGACCACGTGTGTGCTGATTCCCGTGATGCGCACGGCAGTTGCCCCCTGTGCTCTTCGTCTCTGTTCGAAATTTCGTCATCCGTTCGAAATGTTGGCGTGACAGTAAGGAAGCAGCCCGGGGGGTGTCAATGGGTCGAACGCTCAACGGTTTCGATGTGATGCGCGAGGGATGCCTGGGGATGTTGGGAAATGTGCGAGGGCGTCCCCAACTCGGCCACCGGAACGGGTGGTTCCCCACAGAACATTCACAGCCGTGACTATGAACGTTACCTGTGGGGAACTTAGTCTTCCGGCGTCATGGACTACTGCCTCCCGTGCCACAGGCACCTCAATGGCGCCCTTGCATGCCCGGGGTGCGGCACACCGGCCGAAAAGGTCCGCGAACACGCGGACGCGGTCGAATCGCGTCCGAAAGCGGAGGACGGTGTCGACAACGGGCACGATGACGACGACACGGGTCCCCGTGGGCGGCGTCGGGGTTCCGCCGCGGGCGGGGGCAGCCGCCGGGACCGGAAGGCCGCCGCGCACCGGCGAAGGCGCCGTGGAGCCCTGATAGTCGGCGCCGGCCTGCTTCTCGCCGCGGGCGGCCTGAGCCTCGCCGAACTCGGCGTGGAGGCCCCGGGGTCCAGCCCGAAGGCCGCGACGGCCGACGAGTCACCCGAGGGAGGCGCCAACACCCCGGCCGAGACCGCCCTGCCCATCGATGACACGGCAGGCTCCACCGGCGCCTCGGCCGGCGCCTCACCCTCGGCCTCGGCCTCCGAGTCGGCCTCGCCGTCCGCATCCGTATCCGCCTCGGAGTCCGCCGAGGCGGAGGACGGCGATGAGGGTTCGGCCTCAACGATCACCACCCCGGAGACCTCGGCCCCCGAGTCCACGACACCCACTGAGACCTCCCGGCCCCCGAGCACCGACCCGACCTCGGCCGACCCGACACCGGAGCCTTCACCTTCGAAGTCGTGCGACCAGATCTTGTGGTGGTGCGCGTAGGGGTTTTCAGCCTGTCCGGCGTTTGAGGACGGGCGCGTCCAACGCGACACGGGGGTCTGGGGCGGAGCCCTCAGGAGCAAGGGACGGGTGGGGGTGGAGGGGGCGAAAACCCGGACCACAGCACTACGCGGCGAGCATCCGCTGAAGCAGCCCTCGCAGCGACACCCGCTCCTCCCGCGACAGCCCCGCCAACGGCTCCCGCGCAAAGCGGAGTGATTCCCGCAGACTGCGAGCAACCCGCAGCCCCTCCTCCGTCGCCGCCGCCAGCTTGACCCGGCGATCCGAAGGATCCGGCCGCCGCTCGACCAGCCCCCGCACCTCCAGCCGGTCCACGATCCCGGTGACATTGGACGGTTCACACTTCAGCTTCTGCGCAAGCCGCCGCATCGGCAGCGGCTCCAGCGACAGCAGGCTCAGCAGCCGCGCCTGCGCACCCGTCAGCGCATGCTCACCGGCGGCTTCCTCGTACTCCTCGTGATATCGCGCCACCACCGTGCCGATGAGGTCGACGACCTCCAGCGTCAGCGGGTCGATACGGGGGGTCTTCTGCGTGGCCATGCGCTCCAGAGTACCCCGTTACTTGACATCATGAAATATTCAGGAGCATGGTTGTTTCAGGTGCTGAAATACCTGAGCCGTCAGAGCCGCAGACAGCACCCGCAGCAACCCGTAGGAAAGGCGCCCTCCCATGACCGACACCCCCCAGCTCCCCGCCGTCAGCCGCGAATGGCACCTGGTCAGCCGCCCGGAAGGCTGGCCCAAGCCCGAGGACTTCGCCCTGGTCGAGGCCGAGGTGAAGCAGCCGGGTGAGGGTCAGGTGCTGGTACGGAACAAGTACCTCTCCGTCGACCCGTATATGCGCGGCCGCATGAGCGCCGCCAAGTCGTACGTCGCCCCCTTCGAGCTGGGCAAGGTCATGCAGGGCGGCGCGGTCGGCGAGGTCGTCGCCTCCAACGCCGAGGGCATCGAGGCCGGCGACCACGTACTGCACTTCCTCGGCTGGCGCGAGTACGCCGTGGTCGACGCCAAGCAGGCGGTCAAGGTGGATCCGGGGGCCGCGCCGCTGAGCACGTACCTCGGTGTGCTGGGCATGACCGGCCTCACCGCGTATGCCGGTCTCCTGCGCACCGCCTCCTTCAAGGAGGGCGACTCGGTGTTCGTGTCGGGCGCCGCCGGCGCGGTCGGCAGCCAGGTCGGCCAGATCGCCAAGCTCAAGGGCGCCTCGCGCGTCATCGGCTCGGCGGGCTCCGACGAGAAGGTCAAACTGCTCATCGAGGAGTACGGCTTCGACGCCGCGTTCAACTACAAGAGCGGCCAGGTGCACGCACAGCTGCGCGAGGCCGCCCCCGACGGCGTGGACGTCTACTTCGACAACGTCGGCGGTGACCACCTGGAGGCGGCCATCGGCCAGCTCAACCGGGACGGCCGCATCGCGATCTGCGGCGCGATCTCCGTCTACAACAGCACCGAGCCCGTCCCCGGCCCGAAGAACCTCGCCCGCCTGATCCAGACCCGCGGCCGTATCGAGGGCTTCCTCGTCGGCGACCACTACGATCTGCAGTCGCAGTTCGTCCAGGAGGTCGGCCCCTGGGTCGCCTCGGGCACGCTCAAGTACCGCGAGACGGTTGTCGAGGGCATCGAGAACAACCTGGAGGCGTTCCTCGGGGTCCTGCGCGGCGACAACACCGGAAAGATGATCGTCAAGCTCTGACCTTTGCCCGCCGTTCTGCTGGGCTTCCGATCCCCGCCCTTCTACTGGACTTCCGGCATGCGGTAACTTCTTTCCATAATCGTCGCGATCGCGGGCGCGAGTCGCGGCGGACCAAGGAGGAACGCACCGTATGTCCATCCAGCAGTCAGACGTCCTGTACACCGCCGTCGCCACCGCCGAGAACGGCCGCGACGGCCGAGTAGCCACCGATGACGGCAAGATCGACGTCGTCCTCAATCCGCCCAAGGAGATGGGCGGCAGCGGCGCCGGGACCAACCCGGAGCAGCTGTTCGCCGCCGGTTACAGCGCCTGCTTCCAGGGCGCCCTCGGCGTCGTGGCCCGTCAGGAGAAGGCCGACATCTCCGGCTCGACCGTCACCGCGAAGGTCGGCATAGGCAAGAACGAGGACGGGTTCGGGCTCATCGTCGAGATATCCGCCGCCATCCCGAACGTGGATACGGCGACGGCCACGGCGCTGCTCGAGAAGGCCCACCAGGTCTGCCCCTACTCGAAGGCGACGCGCGGCAACATCACCGTGACGCTCGTCTGACCGCAGTCGTTGCACACGACGGAGGCCGCACCCCAAGGACGTGGGGTGCGGCCTCCGTCGTACGGGCCCTGCTACTGCGGAAGTGTGAGCAACGCCCGGGCCACCTGCGGGAATTCACCCTTCGGATGGTCGCGGAAGAGCGGTTCCGTCCCGAAGAGGACCGCGTGCGGACCACTGACGACGGAAGCCTGGCCCCCCGCCGCCGCAGGCCCGGCCGTGCCGTCGGCCAGCGCGCGCCAGTGCCCGGAGACGAGCGGATCGCCCGTCGCGTACGACTGTTCCACGCGGACCCCGGGGCCGAGGTCGGTGAACCAGAGTGGGGCGTAGACGAAGCTGTGGTCGGGGGCGCCTGCGGTCACCGCGCCCGAATTCACCACCCGTACAACGCCGTTGGCGTCCCCGTCACCCGCCACCGGCCTGACGGCGAGCAGCCCTGTGGCGGCGTTGAGGGCGGCGCCGGTGGCTCCGCGCCCCACCAGGCCATGGGTGTCCAGGAAGGCGCCCAGCGCGGCCCGTGCGGACGCGTTGAGGTCCGTGTGGCTGAGCCCGGATGAAGCGAACAGCACATCCGCACCGGACCAGTTGAAGCCCGCGTTGAGGATGGCCGTCGACACCGGGACCACGTCGAAGTTCATCTCGCGCAGCGCGAACAGCTCGCCCGGGGTGACGGCGGCGGCGACCCGGGTGAGACGCAGGGGAGTGCCACCGGTCACCTTCGTCGCGTCGAAGGCGACGTCGTACCTGCGGGCGGCGACGACGGCCTTCACCCGGGCGGAGGCCGGCACGATCGCACTGCCGTCGGCGGCCTGCTGTACCGAAACTCCCTGCTTCAAGAGGGAGTTGAGGGCCGCGATCTCCTGCGGGTCGTCGAGGCGGAGCCTCAGGTCGCCGCGCGGGGCGACGTACCCGACGTCCGTGGCCGCGCCGACCGTGCGCAGCGGGACGGCCGCCAGACTGGTGCCGCCACGCACGGGCGTGACCGTCGCGCCCCACAGTCGGCCCAGGCTCCACCCAGAGATGTCGTACATCACCGACACCTTGTCGCTGATGTCCGTCCCGTCCGCCAGCAGCACATTGGCCATCCCGCGCTTGGGCTGACGCAGGTCGACGACGTAGCTGCCCTTCGCGTACGACCGTCCCGCGAGCCGGAATCCGGCGGTCGCGCGGGTGACGCGCACGTCGTTGGCGAGGAGGTGGTCGACGAGGCGGGCGGCCGCGGTCGCGGAGCGCTGTGTGGCGCCGCCCGGAATGACGTACGCGCGTGGGAACTCGGTCGTGTAGACGTCCTCGGGGCCGATGCCCGGGACGCCGGGGACCGTCTCGGCGGAGACCGGTACCTGCGCGGCTCCGGTCACGCCGCGCCGGAAGACCTCGATCTGGTCGGCGATGAGCGAAGTCCGTTGCGCCTGCGCGAAGTCGAGGGTCGCGCGCATGGCGGCGCCCGCGACAGCGACGTTGATCGCGGAGCGCCGCTTCAACTCGACGACCGGCAGCGACTCGTAGGCCGCGTTGTTCACCTGCATCGGGATCTCGACGGTGTGCGCGGCGACCGTGCCGTGGAACGCCGCGTACTGCGGTGTGAAGATCGGCGGCCAGTCGTCCCAGCCCTCCTCCTGGTCGCGGAAGGGGATCTGGGCCGGCTCCACACCGTCGGCGGCGGGTGTGTAGCCGAGGCCGTTGACGGCGGCCTCCATGCCCAGCGCGTTGGCGTAGGTGTTCTTGAGGAACAGGTCGTACTCGTAGTTCTCGCCGTGCGGCGGGGTCGTCGGCTCGATCAGTGTTCCGTTGACGTAGCCGTGCAGGTCGACCATGACCACGGGCTGCTTGTCGATGCCGATCTGGCGGATCGCGCGGGCCTCGGGCTGCGAGGCGGTGACGAAGTCCCGGTTCAGGTCGAAGCCGTTGGCGTTGGCGCGGGTGCCCGCGATACGGCCGTCGGGGTTCGCCGTGATGTTGAAGTACAGGCGGCTGTGGGCGAGGAGGTCGGCGGTCTTGCCGTCCTTGGCCGTCGCGAGCTGCTCGATGAGCCCGAGAGCCGCGTCCGTGCCCTCCCACTCGTTGCCGTGGATGTTGTTGTTGAAGAAGACGGGAGTCTTGTAGGTCTTCTTCACGGCCGGGTCCTTGGCCGCCGACTGCGGCGCGTTCTCGATGAGTTCACGCATCCGCTCCTGGGCGCGCGTCTCACGGGTGGACTCGGGCGCGGTGACGGTGACGAGGTAGAGGCGGTGGCCCCCGGCCGACTCGCCCGCGACCTCCACACTCACCCGATTACCCAGCTCCTGAAGGGAGTTCAGCTTCGGGGCGATCGCGTGGTACGGGGTGAGGCCGAGCTTGATGGACTTGTCGGCGGGGTTCACCGGGTCCGGGGTGAGGACCTGTTCACGGGGGTAGCCGGCGGGGGCGCCGGAGAGGCCGGTGACGGGGGTGGCGAGGGCGTTGAGGGCGGCGCTCGCGGAGTTCCTGGCGGCGCTGTTCCCCGCGGCGCCGTCCTGTGCGGAGCCTTCGCGCACCGGCGGGTTGCGGTCCGCGGTGGCGCTGTGCGGGGCGAGCAGGAGTGAGCCGGTCGCCGTGGCGATGACGGTGGCGGTCAGGACAGGTCTCGGTAGGCGCACGCGTCGTACCTCCTGGGTGATGCCTGCGATCGGCACAGGGTCGGTACGGCGAGGTGTACCTGTTCGACTCTCCCGCAACAAGAGGGCGTTTCCGTCACGCATGCCGTCACACACGCCGTCATGGATGCCCCTGGTGGCGCATTCCGGGCAGGTCGGGCAGGGCATGCTGAGTGCAACGGCCGAGCGGTACGCGCGTGGCGAGGAGAGCCCCGATGTCCCCGATTCCATCGCTTCCCAGCAGGCAGGACGTACTGCGCATGGCGCGCAGCACGACCGACATCACCGGCCAACTCCTCGACACGGCCGGGAACATCACCAGAATCGCCGTCAACACCTTTGATCCCCGCGACGGTTCGGGCGCGGAGGCGCTGCGTGTCCTGCGTGAGACCACGGCCGGGCTGGCCGAGGCGAGTGCGTCGCCGCAGGCACAGGAGGCCTTCTACCGGATGGTGGACACGCTGACTCGGCTCGGCACCAGCGGTGCGCCGCTGGCGGCACATCCCGTGAGCGAACCTGCCCAGGTGCTGCTCGCCGCGCTGGGCGACAGCCTGCTGCCGGTCCTCGACGCGGTGGCGCCCGCGGTCGAGGAGGCCGCCGACGCGCTGGGCGAGCTGGTCGACGCGGGCTCACCGCTGCTGCCCGCGGCGGCGGGGATCGCCGCGGGCCTGCTCCTCGTACTGACTCCGGTAGTACGGGCCGCCGCGGACGTCCTGCGCGACACGTCCCCCGAACTCCGGCGCATCGCCGAGGCGTTGACCGCCACGCTGGCTCCGCTCGTCCCGCTCCAGGTGGCCCTGGCGGAACGTGCCGCCACGGTGGGGGCAGGGGTCGTACGCGCTTCCCTGCCGCCCCTGGCCGACCTCACCGAGACGGCGGCTGCCGGCGCGTTGGCGGCCCGCCCGCTTTTCCTCGCAGGCGAGGAGTACCTCGTCTCCGGCCTGGAACACCTCCAGCCGCTCCTTCTGGCCATGGCCTCCCGGACCGGCCGCGTGGCCCGCTCGGCGGCGGTCCGCGTCTCGGCGGCGGTGTCGCCCGCGGTGGACCGGGGGGTGGTGGTGGCGGTGACACCGGTGTGACGGGTGATGTCACGTGAGCGGTTCGAGTAGAGCCAGTCGGTGTAGCGGGTGGGTGCGAGCGGTTCGAGTAGGGCCACTCGGTGTAGCGGGTGGTGGCGAGCGGTTCAGGAGAGCCAGTCGGTGTAGCGGGTGGTGGCGAGCGGTTCAGGAGAGCCAGTCGGTGTAGCGGGTGGTGGCGAGGTGGGCGTCCTTGTCGGTGAGGACGTCTCCCTTCACGACGGCGAACATGCCGGCGGTGGGGTCGGTGACCACGGTGCGGCCGTCGGGCTTGTGGGACAGGGTGATCCGGCCCAGCTCGTCCAGGGTGAAGATCTCGGGGCCGGCGATGTTGCGGATGCCTCCCAGCGGGGCGCCCGCGGCGACCTCCGCCACCGCGGCGGCCACGTCCTTGGCGGCGATCGGCTGGATCGGCGTGGCGGGCAGCCGGACGGTGTCGCCGTCGGTGGTCCACGACAGCACCGCGTCGACGAACTCCATGAACTGTGTGGCGCGGACGATCGAGTAGGGGATCGGTCCGGCCGCGAGGATCTCTTCCTGGAGCGCCTTCGCCCGGTAGTAGTCCAGCTCGGGGACCTGGTCCACGCCGACGATCGAAAGAATGACGAAGTGCCGGACGCCGCCCTTCTGCCCCACGGCCAGCAGGTTGTCCATCGAGGTCCGGAAGAAGGCCGGGGAGGCTTCGTCGAAGGTCGGGGAGTTCGTCAGGTTGACGATGACGTCCGCCCCTGCGGCCGCCTCGTCCAGGCCCTGGCCGGTGATGACGTCGGCTCCGGTGGACTGCGAGTGCGGTACCGCCTCATGCCCGGCGGCGTTCAGATTCCTGACGACCTGCGACCCGATCAGCCCGGTACCGCCGATGACCGCGAACTTCATGACATGCCTTTCGCTGGGATGGTATGTCCGTAAAACCGGCACATGGTCTCCGTGCGGGCGCCGCGCGGAGACCGAACCCGGACACTTTCTATCCGAGAATATACTCGGACTCATGCTGTCCGAGTCAAGTGGGTCTGGTTAGAGTGATCGAGTGAAGATGTCCGGCGGAGTCGAGTGGGCCCTGCACTGCTGCGTCGTGCTCACATCGGTCGACGAGCCCGTCCCCGCGACCCGCCTGGCGGAACTGCACGACGTCTCGGCGAGCTATCTGGCCAAGCAGCTGCAGTCCCTCTCCCGCGCCGGACTGATCCGCTCGGTGCAGGGCAAGTCGGGCGGTTACGTACTCACCCGGGAACCGGACTCCATCACGGTCCTCGACGTCGTCGAAGCGGTCGACGGTCCCGGCCCGGCCTTCATCTGCACGGAAATCCGCCAGCGGGGTCCCCTGGCCACCCCGCCCGAGTCGTGCACCGTACCCTGCGCGATCACCCGCGCCATGAACGGAGCGGACGCGGCCTGGCGAGCGTCCTTGCACGCCGTCTCGATCGCCGACCTGGTCCAGAGCGTCGGCTCCGACTACGGCCCCGGCGCGATGGCGGGCATCGGCACGTGGCTGACGACGCCGGACGCGTGAGCGCCGACCTGCACGACACTCAGGCCGGTCCCGCGAGGTGCGGCGCCGGACTCCGGAGGGGGACACCTTTGAAGAATCCGTTCGACGACGGCGGCCCGCTGGACAGAGCGATGCCCTACATAGGCTTGGCCGCATCGACTTGCCTGCTGGTTCAGGGCGTGCGCCTGTACATCTCGGGAAGCACCATCCTGTGGGCCCTCGCCGCCGGCGCCGTGTTCCTGGCCGCGAGCTTCGACATATACCGATCCCTACGGAAACCGAGGCTCACGCGCAAGCCGCAGTAGGTCATGCGACTGTCGGGCCGCATCGGCTGAGGAGTTCCTCGTCTCCGGCCTGGAACACCTCCAACTCCTCCTCCCGGCCAGGGCCTGCCGCGCCGGTCGCCGGCTCGCTCGACGGCGGTGTCACGGTTCCCGCATGGCCACGAGGTCAGGCAAGTTGGCCGTGCGATACGTATCCGCCGTGCTGGTCGTGACCATCAGCGAGCGGCTGTGACCAGCACGGCCGCAACGCTCCCTGGACCAGCTGCACCCTGCGGTCCAGAACGGCCGAATGAATCCCGACGGACGTCTCCCGCGTGTCCGCAGTCCGCAGTCCGTGCGCGGGTGGAGAGGCTCCCAGCCAGATGTGTCCGCGGCACGTCACCGACGAGTCGTTCTGCTGCGCTCATCGGATGTACCGCCACCGGCGATGCTCCGCGAGCCTCGAGCCCTCCACGACAGCCATCGCGGACAGCAGACCGAACCGTCCGCGATGCACGCAAACGCACGGACGCCGTCCTGCCGGACCTGCTCAAACTGAGGTGGCTGTGGCTCGTCCGCAGGGACGAAGGATTGGCCCTTAAACGCTGCGGCGCAGATCCCGGGTCTCCGGCAGTCGCTGGAGTCCGGCCGACTGGTACGTGGCGACGGCCGCGGTGTTGGAACTCGGCGTGATCACGAGGACGCTGGATGAGCCCAGTCCTTGGAGTGTGCGTGCCGCGGCAAGGTTGATCGCTCGACCGTAGCCGTGGCCGCGGTGGTCCGCGTGGACGCCCATCGGCTCGATCACCCCCGGTCTGCCCTCGCCCGCCGACCACACCGTCACGGCCGCTACAGCGTCGCCCTGGTCGTTGCGGGCGAGCAGGCAGCGCGCGTCGGCGTACGGCGTGCCTGCCGCCATCGCGTGCCAGCGTTCGTCGGTGAACGTGGACCTGTCGAACGCCGACTGCTGGACCGCGATCCGCTCGGGCGCCTGCTCCGGCCCGACCACTTCGATCCGTACGCCGGGATCCGGTACGGGCCTGCCGAGGTCGCGGCGAAGCGGTGTCCAGGGCTCGTCGCTTTCCCAGCCGCCCCGCATCAGCACGTCCTGGACGAGAGCGCCCGGCGGGGCTTCCACGTACGCCTTGCCCTCGGGCAACACACCCCGCCGCGGTGTCGATGCGTCCTCGGCCACCCGCTGCGCCAGCTCGTCATCCTGCAGTGCCGCCGGCGCGATCGCCAGCCGCAGCAACTCCGGTCCGTCCAGCAGCCCGACCGCCAGTAGATCCCCTGCCCGGCTCCACGTCCGAATGGCCTCCGCCGTTCGCTCCGCGCCGAATCGCCAGAACCAGCCGATATCACCCGGGTGCAGTTGCGTGGGCCCGTCGTCGGACTGCCACTCGCTCAACGCCCTGAAGATGTTGTCGAGTTGGTCGACCGCAAGCGTGCTCGTCCTGATGGCCATCCCCCGATTGCACACCAACTGGCCGGTCCTCCGCACCCGAAATTCCTGCCCCTGAGGCTCAGCTTTCCTTCAGTGCGGGTTGCACCCACATGAGGTGGGCAAAGGTTCAATGAGCAGGAGGCGCTGCGTTGCCAGGGCATACCGAGCGCGGATCACTGCGCGGATGAAGTGCTCCAGCGCAACTTGTGCAACCCGCAAGGTAGCTGAGCATGCCCCGGCCATGGACTCCCTCCGCGCTGGTCCCAAGCAGTGCCAACGCCCGCGGCTGAGCCTGCTTCCCATACAGACCACCGGAGAGGGCCAACCTCGACCCGCCTCGAAGGCGGCAGTCACCCCACACGATGAGCACTCCTCGCCCGGTACCAGCCGACCGGGGCCGGACTCGGCGCAGACTTCCACCTGCGCGCCCACGCCACCCGCTGGGGACCCGGACACCGACAGCCGAGACCCCTCTTCCACCGGGGCGAATACCCAGCCCCGCCCAGGAAAACCTCAGCTCATCAGTGACGCTAAAGTTCCCCCATGCGCGACTTCGGGGTGGGGTTCAACTACTTGGTGCAGGGGCAGCGGTGGGTGGGGAGGCATGGGAAGCAGTATGGGTTCGGGCTGCTTCCGGGGCTGATCACACTTGTGTTGTACGCGGGGGCGCTCGTCGCCCTGGCGGTGTACGGCGATGACCTCATCGGCTGGGCCACCCCGTTCGCGGACGACTGGAGCAGCCCGTGGCAGGGCCTCTTCCGCGGCTTCCTGACCGTTGTGCTGTTCGCCCTCGCTCTCCTCCTCTCCGTGGTCACCTTCACCGCGGTCACCCTCCTCATCGGCCAGCCGTTCTACGAGAACCTCTCGGAGAAGGTCGACCGGGACGTCTCCAAGGACGGCACGGCCCCCGAGTCGGGCCTGCCGCTGTGGCGGGAGCTGTGGATCTCGGCCCGCGACAGCCTTCGTATCGTCGTGCGGGCGGCCCTGTGGGGCATCCTGCTCTTCGCCCTCGGCTTCATCCCGTTCGTCGGACAGACGGCCGTCCCGGTGATCGGCTTCTTCGTCACCGGCTTCTTCCTCACGGAAGAGCTGACCGCGGTGGCGATGCAACGCCGCCGCGTCGACCTCCGCCACCGCCTCACCCTCCTCCGCTCCCGCAAGACCCTGGTCTGGGGCTTCGGCACCCCCCTCGCCGTCTCCTTCCTGGTCCCGTTCGTCGCCGTCTTCCTGATGCCCGGCGCGGTCGCGGGCGCCACGCTGATGGCCCGCGACCTGCTGGGCGAGGAGACGGCGACGGACGGCGACCGGGACAGGAACGGCGCGGACGATCAGGAGCGGGCGTCCACGGGCTGACCCCCGGCGCCCACCGCCCTGGTCAGGAGCGGCGCCCACCGTCCCGGTCACGAGCCGGCGTTCACACCACGCTCAGGACGCCGCCTCCACCGCCACCGTCAAAATCGTCCGCACCTGAGCGATGATGTCCAGCCGGTTCTGTACGAACTCGGCGTCCGTGACCGCCCCGGTCGCCGGGTCCGTGTTCCCCGTGCCGAACTGCAGCACGGGCGTGTGCACATGACCGCCGGGCAGACTGTCGTGCAGGCCGAGACGGTCGCGCAGCAGCGTCGCGCGATAGGCGATCTCGTTGGAGAGGTAGTCGCCGCCGCCCCCGGCGCGAGCCGTCGAACCCGGCGTCGGGCCGGTGGGACGTACGACAGCGGTGGTGCCGCCCGCCGGGATCTCGGTCACCGACGTGTTGTCGTACACCGGGAAGCGGCCCGTGTTCGCGGCCACGATCTCCGCGTACGGAAGGGTCGTTGACGTCCACTGCGGCTGTGAGGCCGGGTCGGTGACCGGGACGGTCTCGGGGACCCCGGTGTTGAGGTTGTCGCCGAAGCCGCCCCGCCAGGCCCCGTTGGTCCGCTCCACGTCGAACCGGCCCACGCGGCCCTGGCTGACGGTGGTGAACAGATCCACCTGCGGCAGAGCCGACCGCAACGCCCGCTCGACCATTCCGTCGGTGAAGTCCTTCCAGCGGACCGGGAACATGGCTGTCTCGATGCGCGCCGGACCGTCCGCGGTCTGGATCGTCGTACCGTCCAGGGCGAGCGCGCTGGCTCCGGACGGGTTGGAGATCCGGATGTCACGGTCCAGCGTGAACGGATCGAATCCGGTGACCAGGATCCGCTTCACGCCCTTGGCCTGGGGATAGCGGATGGCGTCCTGACCACGCGAGGACACCTCCAACTTGCCCAGCAGCTTGTCCCGTTGGGCATCCGTGAGCGCGAACTCCGGCTCCCACTCGCGCACTTCACGCGTCATGCCGAGGCGGGCCCAGTACAGCGGTCGGTCGTCGTCCCGGCTCAGGTCCCCGCCCGCCGGACCCCGGCCCTGCGCCCGGTCCACGGCCCGCTGCCACAGCCGCGCACCCTGCTGTACGGCGGCACGCTCGGCCTGCGCGTACGAGTCGGCCCGCTCCAGCGCCCGCGCGAACTCCGGTGCCACGGTGTCGAATCCGGAACGCCGCAGGATTTCCTGGGGCGCGGCCTTGTCGAGCCGCAGCTCCTCCACAGTGGGGGTCTCGGCGGCCGACGGGGCGGCGGAAGCGGTGGGCGCCACCGCCAGCCCCGCCACCAGGGTCAGTCCGACTGCGCCGATCCGAGTACGTATGTGATTCAAGGGAGTTCTGGCCTTCCGCCGCTGTGGGGTGCTGCCGGACAGCGGAAGTATCCCGTGACGCGTGGGGCGTACGCCATCGTAAGAAGATCCCGGCCCGCGGACGGCCGAGGCAGGATGGAGAAGGAGATGTCCAAAGACCTCGCCACGCGCTTCAACCAATAGTTCGACCGTCTTCGACAAGCGCTTCAACCAGGACTTCAACGTGGAGGTGTCGCCGTGGCGGAGACCGAGCAGACCCCGTCGGACCGGACTCCGTCGGACCTTCACAGTGAACAACCGGGTCTCCCAACGTGCCCTGCGCGAGCTCTACTTGGCCCCCTCGAGGCCATCGTCCAAAACGCCCGCCCCCAAGGCCGGTGCCACCCCTTGGTACGCCTTCGGACACGGCCTCGGCTACACCGACTGGACGTACGAGTCGATCGAGGTCGACGGCAGGACCGCCACGATCCGCGTCCGCAACTCCGGCGAGCGCGCCGGGCGTGAGCTCGTCCAGGTCTATCTGGCGCCGACCGAACAGGACAGCGGCCGCCCGGCCCGGTGGCTCGCCGGTTTCGCGGGGGTGGAGGCGGGACCCGGCGAGAGCGTCGAGGCCGTCGTCGAAGTTCCGCGCCGCGCCTTCGAGGTCTGGGACGAGACGGCGAACTCGTGGGCATTTGTGAAGGCTTCGTACGAGATCCAGGCAGGACGCTCGATCGCGGACCGCCGCGTCGCGTCGGGCATTACCGTCTGACCCAGGACGAGCCGCCCTCCTGAACAGTCCCGGTCCGGAACCTGACAGACCGGGCCGGGGCTCGGGAAGAACAAAGAGCTCAGAGTCCTGGAACCACCAGCCCCTCCGGGGACGGCGGGGCGATAAGCGGTTGTCCTGGGTCCGGGGCTGGGGCAGGATCCGGGCATGACTCCTCAGCTTGTACGGAAGGGCGGCCTCCGCCCCGGCCGTTGACCGGCCCCGCCGTCGACGCGCGGCCCACCTTCTTCGCCCACGCGCTCGCCCTGAGCGCCCTGTACGGCACCGGTCCCTGGCCGGACGACGGGCGGCCCTATCCCGATGAGCCCCCGGGCGGCGAGCAGGCCCTCATGCCGAGTGTCGTCCTCGACTCCGTCCGGGCCGAGCACTTCGGGATCGGTCAGGACAGCGACGCCGTCGCAGGACTCGCCCGCCGCATCGCGGACCTTGCCGTCCCCGGCCTCGACCTCACCACCAGCCCCGACACCGATCTCGGCGCCGCCCAGGAACTGCACGACTGGCTCGCCGGGGGCGGCGCCGACGCGTTGTGCACCGCCGACCGCATCGGTCCGGCGCTCAAGGAGCGCGGGGTCAGACGCGGCCCCGTCGGAGCGATCGGGCGGTGGCTCGCCGAGACCGGCACCCACCGGGCCGCCGTGAAGACCGGGATCGTCCTGGTCGGCCTGGCCGGTGACACCCGCGACCGCGAACTCCTGCTGCTGCTCGGCTCACTCGACGAGTTCACGCTGTACGCCGCGGTCGCGCTGCGCCGCACCCTGGACGAGCCCGACCAGGCCCTGCACGCCCTGGGCCGCAGCGTCACCGGCTGGGGCAGGATCCACGCGGTCGAGCGCCTGCAGGGCACCCAGGACCCAACCATCAAGGGCTGGCTGTTGCGCGACGGCTTCCGCAACGGCGTCATGAACGAGTACCTGGCCCCGCTCGCCGCCACCACCGGCGGCCTGCTCGACGCACTCCTGGAACCCGCCGACCGTATCGACGAAGCCCTCCTCGAAGGCGCCGGGGACATCCTCGCCACCCTGGCCAACGGCGAGGGCGGTCCCACCACCGGGCTTCGCGAGTACCCGGACGCCGTCTCCGCCCTCGGCCGCTACGCCGAACTCGCGGCGACCGCACCCCGCACCCTCACCCGGCTGGAGGCCCTGCTCAGCATCGAGCGGTACGTACGCCTCAAGGCCCCGGACGGCGACTGGGAGCCGGCCGCCGTCACTGAACTGGCCCGCAGATACGCCGCGTTGCTGGCCCTGCCCGACTGGGACGAGCTGGTCCTCACCCACCTCTCGGACCCGGTCCGCCCCGACTTCGGCCTGGGTATCTGGGTCGCGGGCAGGCGGGGGCTGCGGCCGGTGCGCCAGATTCTGGACCACTTGGAGCACGAGCCGCTCGACGCCCATGCCTGGCACCACCTCCTGCGGGACGCCCGCCCGGCGGACCTGCCCCCGATCCTCGCCGCGGCCGAGCGTCTCCTCCCGCTGGCGGAGCTGGCGAACGGCCCCGGCGACGACCTCGGCCTGGGCCGTGACCGCATCGTCGACCGTGTCCTCGAACCGATCGTCCAGTCGCTCGCCCACCATCCGGGCCACGGCTGGCCCATACTGCGCGCCGCGCTCCTGAACCGGGTCACGCGCAACCGCCGGGCGGCCCGGCGCACCCTGCGGGCCTGGCCGCCCGGCTCCCTGCCTCCGGAGGCGGTGGAGCTGCTGGCCGCACCGGACTGTGTGCCGGAACCGGAACCGGAACCGGAAGGGCAGCAGGAATAGCCGGTCGGGACCTCGGGTTGGTGCGGGCATGACGATCAGCGATGCCCCATCCGTGCCGCCCGAGGTCCTGCGCTACACCGCCTTCTCCACCGACCCGGCCGGCGGCAACCCCGCAGGAGTGGTCCTCGACGCCGCCGCCCTGGACGGAGCCGCGATGCTCGCGATCGCCGCCGAGGTGGGGTACAGCGAGTCCGCCTTCATCACGCCGCCGCCCCCGGAGCTCGCCGACGGCCCCGGCCGCGCCTACAGCATCCGGTACTTCAGCCCCAAGGCCGAGGTGCCGTTCTGCGGTCACGCCACCGTCGCCACGGCCATCGCCCTCGCCGAGGCGGGCGAGATCTCCGCGTCCGGCACCGGCGACCTCGTGTTCGCCACCCGGGCCGGCATCGTCCCGGTGACCGTCGCCCGGGTCGACGGGCAGCTGCGGGCCACGCTCACCAGCGTCGAGCCCGCGGTCGAGGAAGCCGGTGAGGCCGATGTCGCGGAGGCACTGGCCGCGCTCGGCTGGACGGCCGCCGATCTGGACCCGGCCAGTGAGCCCCGTATCGCCTTCGCGGGAGCCCGCCATCTCGTACTTACGGCCGCCACCCGCTCCCGGCTCGCCGACCTCGACTACGACTTCGTGCGGCTCGAAGCCCTGATGCACCGGCTCGACCTCACCACCGTCCAACTGGTGTGGCGGGAGTCGGATTCCGTCTTCCACGTCCGCGACCCGTTCCCGGTGGGCGGCGTGGTCGAGGACCCGGCCACCGGGGCCGCGGCCCTCGCCTTCGGTGCGTACGCGCGCGAGCTGGGCCTGGTCCCGGACGCGGCCGTCCTCACCCTCCACCAAGGTGCGGACATGGGCCGCCCCGGCCTGCTGACGGTGGAGCTCAGGGCGGGCGATCCACGCGTACGGGTGTCCGGTGCGGGAGCCCGGATCCCCGACCAGGCCTGACCAGGGCCGGCTAGTCCCGCACCGCGAAGTCATAGACGGTCTCCGACCCGTACACCCCGCCCGGCCGCAGCTCGGTGCTCGGGAACCCGGGCCGGTTCGGGGAGTCCGGGAAGTGCTGTGTCTCCAGCGCGATGCCGTCGCCGGGCGCGAAGGGCACCGAGCCGTCGAGATGGTCGGCGGTGTAGAGCTGCAGACCGGGCTCGGTGGTCGCCACGGTCAGTACGCGCCCGGATGCCGGATCGTGCAGCTCGGCGACCTCGACGGGCGTCTCGGTCGGCCCCTTGTCGAGCACGAAGTTGTGGTCGTGTCCGGCGCCCACTTTCCGCGCCTCCCGGAAGTCGAAGCGGGTGCCCGCCACGTCCAGGAACTCGCCGGTCGGGATGAGGTCCCCGTCCACCGGAGTCAACCGCGAGGCGGCGATACGGAGTTCGTGCCCGCCCGCGCTCCCCGCGCCGCCTCCGCTCAGGTTCCAGTACGTGTGGTTCGTCAGGTTCACCACGGTCGGCGCGTCCGTGACCGCCTCGTACGCGATCCGCAGCGCGCCACCCTCATCCAGCGTGTACGTCGCCGAGACCTCCAGGCGCCCAGGGAAGCCCTCCTCGCCGTGCGGAGCGACCCGTGACAGCCGGACCCCGTGTTCGACCGCCTGCGCGTCCCACACGCGCTTGTCGAAGCCGTTCTCGCCGCCGTGCAGGGAGTTGGTGCCGTTGTTCTGGGCCAGGTGATAGGTCCGACCGTCGAGCGGGAAGCGGCCGCCCGCGATCCGGTTCGCGTACCGCCCGACCAACGCTCCCAAGTACGGCTCCGGATGCGCGAGATACCCCGCCAGGTCCGGGAAGCCCAGCACCACGTCCACGGTCGCCCGATCCCGACCCGGCACCTCGACCGACTGCACGATCCCGCCGTACGTCAGGACCCGCACCCGTACACCGGAGCGCTCCAGCGTCCAGCGGTGGACCGGGGTGCCGTCCGGAAGGGTGCCGAAGAGTTCGTCGTACATGATCGGAAGCCTAGGCCCTTTCGTCACCTTCCCGTCTGCCTCGCGGCCCTCCGGGCGACGACGGGAATGTGACGACAGGACCTAGGTCAACCGGTCGCGATCGAGCGGCCGGCCGGTGCGTCACGGCCTGGTCATGCCCGCATCGGCAGAGGACGGGTCGGCGGGTCACATGTATGGGCGGCCTCCGCGTGCAGCGGCCCCGTGCCGGCCCGAAGAGGTGTGGCCGGGCGGGCATGGCGCACCGCGACCACTTCGGCGGCGATGGACAAGGCGGTCTCCTCGGGGCCGAGCCCGCCCGGATCGAGGCCGACAGGAGCCCGCAGACGTGCGAGTTGGCGCTCCGTCACACCTGCCGCGATCAGCGACCTGCCCCGCTCGGCACACGTATGACGTGACCCGATGGCCCCCACATAGGCCAGCGGACGGCGAAGTGCTTCACACAACAGCGGGATATCGAACCTGGGGTCGTGCGTCAGCGATACCACGACCGTGTCGCGATCGGTTCCCGCGCTGCCGAGATGCCGCGCCGGATGGTCGACGACGACTTCATGGGCGTACGGGAATCGTTCGGGAATGGCGAATACCGCACGCGCGTCGCACACGGTCACGCGATATCCCAGAAATGCTCCGATCTGGGAGAGCGCCCGTCTGAAATCCACGGCCCCGTACAACAGCATCCACACGCGGCGGTCCGGCTACCTCAAGGTGCGCGACCGCCAGTCCTACGAGTTCGCCCTCGCGTCGGCGGCCGTCGCGCTGGACATCAGGGGCGGCGTCATCCGCGGTGCCCGCGTGGCGGTCGGCGGAGTCGCCACCGTGCCGTGGCGGTTGCCGAAGGTGGAGCGCGCGCTGGTCGGCAAGCGCCCCGGGCGCAAGACCTGGACGGACGCGGCCTCCCACGCCGCGGACGGCGCGACCGCGTTGTCCGGGAACGCGTTCAAGATCACGCTCATCGAACGCACCGTGCGCCGTCAGCTGATGACGATCGGAGGGCAGTGATGGCCGACACCGTTGTGGGGCAGGCGCTCTCCCGCGTCGACGCCCGGCTGAAAGTGACCGGCGCCGCCACCTACGCCGCTGAGCACCGATTCGAGGGGCTGCTGTACGGCGTCATCGTCAACAGCACGGCGGCCCGGGGCACGGTGTCAGCCATCGACGTGGACGCGGCCCGCGCCCACCCCGGCGTGGTGCGCAACGCCGACGTTCCCGAACTCGACGCCACCTTCATCAACACCGAGGACCCTCAGGCGGACCCCATCGGCGTCAAGGGACTGGGCGAGATCACCATCGTCGGCGTCCCGGCGGCCATCGGCAACGCGGTCTTCAACGCCACCGGCAAACGCCTCACCGACCTCCCCATCCTCCTGGAGGCCCTCCTCTGAGAAGTCCTACGGCGAGTTGATGTCATCCGGTCGCTGCCGCTCCACACGGCGGCGACCGGCGGCCCGTGTCACGCCACCGGTTCCTTGGACGTCACCACGTGATAGGCCATCTCCGCGAGCTGCGCCTGGCCGTTCTTGCTCGGGTGGAACCAGTCCCAGTGGCTCAACTGATCGGTCCCGAAGCGGTAGTCGAAGACTGCACCGCCGTCGAAGCGGCAGTACTTGTCCTTCGCGCAGACCTCCTCCAGAACCCTGTTGTACGCCTCCACGCGGTCCTGCACCGTGTCGCGCCGCAGCGTCGCCGCCGCGGTGAGGGAGTCCGCGTCCTCCAGCATCGAGGGGCAGATGCCCAGCTTCCAGATCTGCTTGCCGACCGGGTTGCTGCGACCCTCGGACCAGAGCCGCTTCAGGTCCGGCACGCTCGACACGTACACCTGGGTCTTGGGCAGCGTGGCGCGCAGCGTGCCGAGCGCGTCCTCGAAATCGGCCTGGAACTCGGCGACGGATGTCATCGCCGAGACGGACGCGCGGCAGGCGTCGTTGGCGCCCGCCATCACCGCCACCAGCTCCGGCTTCTCCGTGACGGCCTGCGCCATCTGCCCGGGCAGATCCGCCATCCGCGCCCCGGTCACCGCGTAGTTCCAACTGTGCTCCGCCGCCCCGGCCGTCCCCAGCAGCCGTACGGCGAGACTGTTGACCTCCTTGTCGCTGCCGGTCGCCCAGGACGCCTCGGGGCAGTCCGACAGCACGGCGCACGCGTCGAAGCCGCGCGTGATGGAGTCGCCGATCGCGGCCACGGACTCGGGGCTGCGGTCCCAGGCGGGCGTGGGCTTCGGGGACGGCCTGCCATTGGCCGTGGTGCCCTCCGGTGCCGAGGAGTTGCCACCGGAGGCGTCGCAACCGGCAATGCCCAGCAGGGCCGCCGCCGCGACGGCGAGGACGGCCCGCGAACGGTGGCTACGGTTCCGCATCCACTGGTCCCCTCGATCGTTGTGCAGGGTCGGTCACTACCCCGACGGACACGGTCGGTCAACACCGCGTCCCCTTGGGTGAAACCTCAATGTTTCTGCGCGCTGGGACCGACGGTACGTCACACTCCTGACGCCGCCGCACGGTAGCCTCGCCACGTGGCAGCCCCGCCACCGCCGTCCCGCTAAGTTACAAGATGCGTCGCTCTGTCCGGAGGCCCCAGTGACGACACGTGGAGTTCTCTACGTGCACTCCGCGCCCCGCGCGCTGTGCCCGCACGTCGAGTGGGCCGTCGCGGGGGTGCTCGGCACCCGCGTCAACCTCGACTGGATCCGGCAGCCCGCCTCGCCGGGCACCTGGAGATCAGAGTTCTCCTGGAAGGGCGAGGTCTCCGCCGCCTCCAAGCTCGCCTCCGCACTGCGCGGCTGGCAGATGCTGCGCTTCGAGGTCACCGCCGAGCCGTGCCCCACGGCCGAGGGCGAGCGCTACAGCTGCACCCCCGAGCTGGGCATCTACCACGCCGTCACCGGAATCCACGGCGACATCCTGATCCCCGAGGACCGCCTCCGCGCCGCGCTCCTGCGCTCCCAGCGGGGCGAGACCGACCTCGAGGCCGAACTCGCCAAGCTCCTCGGCAAGCCCTGGGACGACGAACTGGAGCCCTTCCGGTACGCGGGCGAGGGCGCCCCGGTGCGCTGGCTCCACCAGGTCGTCTGAGCAGTTCCCCTCAACCGCACACGAAGGGCCCCCACCACACGGCGGGGGCCCTTCACGTACGTAACGAAAACAGCGGGAACTAGACCGTCCGGAACGCAAGCACCACGTTGTGCCCACCGAACCCGAACGAGTCGTTCAGCGCGGCGATCCGCCCCGAGACGGGCAACTTCCGCGCCTCACCGCGAACAACGTCGGCGGCAGCCTCCGCCTCGGGGTCGAGGTTCTCGACGTTGATGGTCGGCGGAGCCACCCGGTGGTACAGGGCGAGCACGGAGGCGACCGACTCCACGCCGCCCGCGCCTCCGAGGAGGTGACCGGTCATCGACTTGGTGCCGGAGACCGCCATGTGGTCGGCGTCGTCGCCGAAGACCTTGCGCAGCGCCTTCAGTTCGGCGACATCGCCGGCCGGGGTCGAGGTGGCGTGCGCGTTCACGTGCACGATCTCGGCCGGGTCCAGGTCGGTGTTGTCGAGCAGGTTCTGCAGTGCGTGCGCGATGCCGCGGCCCTCGGGCTCCGGCTGCACGATGTCGTGGGCGTCGGAGGAGATGCCCTGGCCGACCGCCTCCGCGTAGACGCGGACGCCGCGCCTGGCGGCGTGCTCGGCCGACTCCAGGACCAGGACGCCCGCGCCCTCACCGAGGACGAAGCCGTCGCGCGCGATGTCGTAGGGGCGCGAGGCGCCCTGCGGGTCGTCGTTGTTCTTGGACATCGCCATCATGTTGCCGAACGCGGCGATGGGCAGCGGGTGGATGGCCGCCTCCGTACCACCGGCGATGACGACGTCGGCGCGGCCGGTACGGATCATCTCGATCGCGTAGCCGATGGCCTCGGCGCCCGACGCACAGGCGGAGACCGGGGTGTGCACACCGGCGCGGGCGCCGACGAGCAGACCGACGTTGGCGGACGGGCCGTTCGGCATCAGCATCGGGACGGTGTGCGGGGAGACGCGGCGTACGCCCTTCTCCTTCAGCACGTCGTACTGGTCGAGGAGGGTGGTGACGCCGCCGATGCCGGAGGCGATGACCGCGCCGAGCCGGTCGGGGTCGACGCTCTTGTCCTCGCCCGCCTTGTCGGTGAAACCGGCGTCGGCCCACGCCTCCTTGGCCGCGATCAGCGCGAACTGCGCCGAGCGGTCCAGTCGGCGGGCCTGCGGGCGCGGGATGACCTCACTCGGCTCCACGGCGATCTGCGCGGCGATACGGACCGCCTGCTCGGCGGCCCAGTCCTGCTCCAGGGCGCGGACGCCGGAACGTCCGGCGACCAGGCCCTCCCAGGTTGAGGCTGCGTCGCCACCCAGCGGTGTGGTTGCGCCGATACCGGTGACGACCACGGTGCGATTGGTCGGGATCACGGGAATTCTTTCTCCAACGGATACGAGGATTCAGCGGCGCCACCGCCGGGTGGCGGGGCAGTCAGCCCAGGGATCGGGCAGTCAGCCCAAAGTTGACCGGAAGGATCAGCCCTGGTTCTTGAGGATGTAGCTCGTCGCGTCGCCGACGGTCTTGAGGTTCTTGACGTCGTCGTCCGGGATCTTCACGTCGAAGCGCTCTTCGGCGGCGACGACGACCTCGACCATGGACAGCGAGTCGACGTCCAGGTCGTCGGTGAAGGACTTGTCCAGCTGGACGTCCTCGGTGGGGATCCCGGCGATCTCGTTCACGATCTCGGCGAGACCTTCGACGATCTCTTCCTGAGTGGCGGCCATGTCAGGCGCTCCTTCGGTATGTATCCAGAGGGGGTGGCGGTACTCCGTCCGGAGAGATCCGGACGGTGTGCCTAGGGGAGGGTAACGACCGTGGCGGCGTACACGAGACCCGCCCCGAAGCCGATGACGAGCGCGGTGTCGCCGCTCTTCGCCTCGCCGGTCGCCAGAAGCCGCTCCATCGCGAGCGGAATCGAGGCGGCCGACGTGTTGCCGGTGGTGCGTACGTCGCGGGCGACCGTGACGTGCTCCGGCAGTTTCAGTGTCTTCACCATCGAGTCGATGATCCGCTCGTTGGCCTGGTGAGGGATGAAGACGTCCAGGTCTGCCGAGGTGATCCCGGCCGCGTCCAGCGCCTGCTGAGCGACCTTCGCCATCTCGTAGACGGCCCAGCGGAACACCGCCTGGCCCTCCTGCGTGATGGCGGGGAACTTGATCTCGCCCTTGGAGTCGAGCGGCAGCTGGGACACGTCACCGATCCGGAAACGGTCCCACGGCACGGTCTGCTTGATCGTGCCGGACTTGTCGCCCTCGCTGCCCCAGATCGTCGGGCCGATGTGCGGCTCGTCGGAGGGGCCCACGACGACCGCTCCCGCGCCGTCGCCGAAGAGGAAGGCCGTCGCGCGGTCCTCCAGGTCGGTGAGGTCGGAGAGACGCTCGACGCCGATGACAAGGACGTACTCCGCGGAGCCCTCGACGACGATGCCCTTGGCGAGGGTCAGGCCGTAGCCGAAGCCCGCGCAGCCGGCCGAGATGTCGAAGGCGGCGGCCTTGTTGGTGCCGAGCTTGTCGGCGATCTCGGTGGCGATGGCAGGGGTCTGGCTGAAGTGCGACACGGTGGCGACGACGACCGCGCCGATCTGCTCGACACTGATCCCGGCGTCGGCGATCGCCTTGCCGGACGCCTCGATGGACATCGCGGCGACGGTCTCCTCGTCGTTCGCCCAGTGCCGGGTCTCGATGCCGGAGCGCGAACGGATCCACTCGTCGGACGAGTCGATCGTCTCGAGAATCACCTCGTTGGGCACGACCCGCACGGGACGGTAGCCGCCCACGCCGAGGATGCGCGCGTACGGGGCGCCCTTGCTGGGCTTGATCTTCGACATGCTCTCAAGCTCCTTGTCAGGCACTGTGCTCGGCGATGAGCTCGCGAGCCGCGTCGAGGTCGTCGGGGGTCTTCAGCGCCAGCGTCCGCACGCCGGGCAGGGCGCGCTTGGCCAGACCGGTCAGGGTGCCGCCGGGGCACACCTCGAGCAGCGCGGTCACGCCGAGCTCCTTGAAGGTCTCCATGCACAGGTCCCAGCGGACCGGGCTGGCGACCTGGCCGACCAGCCGGGCGACGACCTCGTCACCGGTGGCCACGGCCTTGCCGTCGTTGTTCGAGACGTACCTGAACTTCGGGTCCGCGGGAGTCAGCTCCTCGGCGGCCTTGGCCAGCGCGTCGACGGCGGGTGCCATGTGGCGCGTGTGGAAGGCACCGGCGACCTTCAGCGCGATGACCTTGCGTACGCCCTCGGGCTTGTTCTCGGCGAGCTCGGCGAGCTGCTCCAGCGTGCCGGCGGCCACGATCTGGCCCGCGCCGTTCACGTTCGCCGCCGTCAGGCCGACCTTCTCCAGATGCACAACCGTCGTCTCGGAGTCGCCGCCCAGCAGGGCGGACATCCCGGTCCGTGTGATGGCGGCGGCCTCGGCCATTGCCAGGCCCCGCTTGCGCACGAGCCGGAGCGCGGCCGTGTCGTCCAGCACTCCCGCCAGCGTGGCGGCGGTGATCTCACCAACGCTGTGGCCCGCGACGGCACCCGGGGTCACCTCGCCCAGCGCGGCGGCGGACAGCAGTCCGGCCGCGACGAGCAGCGGCTGCGCCACGGCCGTGTCACGGATCGCGTCCGCGTCGGCCTGGGTCCCGTAGTGGGCAAGGTCGAGCCCAATGGCGTCCGACCAGCCGGCGAGGCGGTCGGCCGCGCCGGGGAGGTCGAGCCAAGGAGTCAGGAAGCCGGGCGTCTGGGCACCCTGGCCGGGAGCGACGAGTACGAGCACTCTCACACTCTCTCTTGTGGACGGCCAGGACCGCCCGTGGGGACAGGGACGAAGAACACGAAGCGGAATTGTAGGGCCCCGACAAAAGCCTAGGTTTGTGGATCTCCGCCCGCCAAACGCCCCAGGATCAGTGCGATGCGCAGCGTGAACGCGGAGCGTACATCCGAAGGCGACCAACCGGTGACGTCAGTCACACGTCGGAGCCGGTAGCGCACGGTGTTGGGGTGGACGAAGAGCATCCGGGCCGCGCCTTCGAGACTGCTCGCCTGTTCCAGATAGACGGCGAGTGTCTCCAGGAGCGCGGAGCCGGCCTCCTCCAGCGGTCTGTAGATCTCCTCCACCAGCTGGTCGCGAGCGGCGGGGTCACCGGCGATCGCGCGCTCCGGCAGCAGATCGTCCGCGAGTACCGGCCGTGGCGCGTCCTGCCAGGCGAAACACGCCTTCAGCCCGGCGGCGGCGGCCTGCGCGGAGCGGGTGGCGGCGAGCAGGTCGGGCACGACGGGCCCCGCGACGACGGCGCCGGCCGCATAAGGCCCGATCAGCGACTTGGCGACGGCGAGCGGGTTGTCGCTGCCGCCCGCGATGACGACAAGGCGGTCCCCGAGCACTCCGGTCAGCACCTGGAGCTTGGCGTGCCGGGCGGCCCGCCGGATCGCCTCGACCGTCAGCTCGCTGTCACCGTCGGGCGCCGTACCCAGCACCACGCAGACATGTTCGGGTGAGTTCCAGCCCAGCGCCGAGGCCCGGCTGACAGCGCCCTCGTCGGCCTCGCCGGACAGCACCGCGTTCACGACGAGCGATTCGAGGCGGGCGTCCCAGGCCCCCCGCGCCTCCGCCGCCTGGGCGTACACCTGGGCGGTCGCGAAGGCGATCTCGCGGGCGTAGACGAGGAGCGCCTCACGGAGCACGGACTCGTCCCCGGGCGCCGCGACCTCGTCGATCGCGCTCTCCATCACCTCGATCGTGGTCCGCACCATCTCGACGGTCTGACGCAGGGTGATCGCCCTGGTCAGTTCGCGCGGCGCGGTCCCGAACACATCGGTGGAGATGGCCTGCGGGGCGTCCGGGTGCCGGAACCACTCGGTGAAGGCGGCGATTCCGGCCTGGGCGACCAGACCGATCCAGGAACGGTTCTCCGGGGGCATCGCCCGGTACCACGGCAGCGTCTCGTCCATCCGCGCGATGGCCTGCGCGGCGAGACTTCCGGACGACTTCTCCAGCCGCTTCAGGGTTGCCGCATGTGCGCGGACGTCGAGCGGGGGGCGTGCGGTGTTGCTGGTTTCGGGTTCGGGCACGGGACAAGACTGCCTTATCCGGACGGAGGTGTGCGGCGGCGGGTCGCGAGTAACGGGCTGGGGTGCAATAGGGAGTGGGTCAAGGAGCGGCGTCCGGTGCGGTCGATCGCAAGGCGCCGGAAGGTCCTCGTACCGGAGCTACCAGGACATTTCGGCAACGCCGCGAGCGGCCGTGCAGGGCGCCGCGACGCCGCTCCCTATTGCACCCCAGGTCGTAAGCGCCGGGAGAACGCGGGGGCGGGGCTACGGTGGGGCTGTGATGGATGTCCGCCGCGCCGACGAGCGCTACAGCGGAGGGGGCCCGGCGACCGGGATCTCCTCGCTCCACGCCTTCTCCTTCGGCCCCCACTACGAGCCGGACAACCTCCGCTTCGGCGCCGTGATCGCCTGCAACGAGGAGCGGCTCGCCCCCGGCGCCGGCTTCGACGAGCACCCGCACAGCCATACCGAGATCGTCACGTGGGTGGTGGAGGGCGAGCTGACCCACCGCGACTCCACCGGCCACGAGTCGGTGGTCCGCCCCGGTGACGTGCAGCGCCTCAGCGCCGGGGGCGGCGTCCGCCACGTGGAGCGCAACGACGGCACGGAGCCGCTGACCTTCGTCCAGATGTGGCTGGCCCCGCTGGAGCCCGGCGGCGAGCCCGCCTACGAGATCGTCCACGGCATCGCGGACTCCACGCCGTACGCCGTCCCGGAGGCGGGCGCCATGCTCCATGTACGCCGCCTGACGGCGGGGGAGCGGACGGCGATTCCGGACGCGGCGTACGCGTACGTCCATGTCGTACGCGGTGAAGTGCGCTTGGACGGCGAGGAGTTGGGTCCCGGCGACGCGGCCCGCATCACCGACGCGAAGGACCTGGAGGCGGTGGCGGGGTCTCCGGCGGAGCTACTGGTGTGGGAGATGACGGCATGACGGTGGCCCGGCCGCCGGACGACCGGGCGCAACCGTCGGACGACGGGGCTCAGCCGGACGTGGGCTCCTCCGCGTTCCGCCACACCGTGATGTCCACCGACACGTAGTCGCTGGGGTCGCCGCTCGGGGCCGAGCCCTGGAAGGTGATCAGGCCGATGTGGCCGGACGCGGTGTGGACGCACATCTGGGTGCCCTTGGAGAGCTGGCCGAGGGTGACCGTCTCCGCGTACCGGGTCTCGGCGCGGCAGGTTTTGAGGGAGCCCTTCACCGAGTTGTTCAGCAGGACGATTTTGTCGCTGCTGCTGCCCACGTGCTTGTCGTTGAGGGTGTCGAACGTGGAGTAGTAGAAGTCCCCGTCGTCCTCGTACGCACCGCCCACGTCGCTGGTGACCGGCCTGGGCGGCGAGTCGGCGAAGCGCACGTAGTAGTTGCCGGGGATGTTGATGCCCTTGTAGGTGGCCGGCTTGGGGTCGGGGAGCGGCGCGGAGCCGCTGGAGTCCGAGCTTGAGCTGGTGCCGGAGGCGGAGTCGTCCTTCGTGCCGTCCATGTTGCCGAGGAGCGAGACACAGCCGCCGACCACCAGCACGAGCACCCCCGCGATGATCGCGAGGACCTTGCCCGCATTGCTCTTGGGCGGCGGGAGGGGCTGGGGGTACGGATACGGGTACTTCTGGGCCGGCGGCTGCGGCTGCCAGGTGTTCTGCGGCGGGTACGGCGCCGTGGGGTGCGTGGGGTGTGTCTGGTGCGCGGGTTGCTGTACGTACGGCGGCGGGGTGGGCGGAGGCGTCGGGACGTGGGCCGCGTGCACCGTGTGCGCGGCCGGGTCGACGCCCGGAGCGCTCAGCTGGGTGACCGGAGCGGTCGGCGGAGGCACCGCGTCGGCCGGAGTGGTCGGTGTCGCCGGGGCGTCTGCGCGGGCCGCGAGGAGCTCCGCCGATGCGGAGACCCGCCGGGTGATCTGCTCGCCGATCGGGTCGGGCAGCCAGGACCCGGACTGGCGCAGCGGGGTGGGCGAGGCCTCCTGGCACAGGGCGATGACGTCGGCCGGTGAGGGCCGGTCGGCCGGATTCTTGGCCAGCAGGCGGGTGATGAACCGGAGTTCGTCCGGGAGGCCGGTGAGGTCCGGATCCTCGTGGACGATGCGGTACAGCACGGCGTGCGAGGGCCCGTCCCCGTACGCGGAACTGCCCCGTGCCGCGTACGCGGCGACCTGACCGAGGGCGAAGATGTCCGACGCGGGGCTGAGCTCACCCCGCCCCGAGGCCTGCTCCGGTGACATGAAGGCCGGGGTACCGATGGAGACACCGGTGTTGGTCAGCGCGGTGGCGTCGGCGGCACGGGCGATACCGAAGTCGATGACCCGCGGGCCGTCGGCGGCGAGCAGCACGTTCGAGGGCTTCAGATCGCGGTGGACGATGCCCGCGCCGTGGATGACCGACAGGGCCTCCGCGACCCCCGCGATCAGCAGCAGGACCGTCGGCACCGGCAGCGGTCCGTGCTCGGTGACCGCCGAGGCCAGCGACGGGCCGGGTACGTAGGCGGTGGCCAGCCAGGGCTGGGTGGCGCTCTCGGTGTCGTGGTCGAGGACCGGCGCGGTGTAGAGGCCCTGGACGCGCTGGGCGGCCTGGACCTCCTGCTTGAACCTGCGGCGGAACTCGGGGTCCTCGCTCAGCTCAGGCCGGATCGTCTTCAGCGCGATCGGGTGCCCGCCCGGCGTGTACGTCAGGTACACCGTGCCCATGCCGCCCGCGCCGAGCCGTGCCGCGAGCCGGTAGCCCGCCACGACCGTCGGGTCGCCGACCTCCAACGGGCGGAAATGCCCGCCCGGTTGTGTCTCGCCCATTGTTCTCCCCCGAAATTTGTGAGGCATGTGTGCAGGGGGAGGCTAGTCGAACGGATCAATGCCCGTCTCAGGTGGAGCCTTCAACTCCAGCTTCGTTCACCGATTCTTGACGTCTTCGAGCACCGCGTCCGTGAACGGCGGCCACGCCTCGACGGCCCACGGCCCGAACCCCCGGTCGGTGAGGGCCACGCAGGCCACGCCCGCGTCGGGGTCGATCCACAGGAACGTACCCGCCTGCCCGAAATGACCGAAGGTCCGCGGTGAGGACGAACTCCCCGTCCAGTGGGGCGACTTGGAGTCGCGGATCTCGAAGCCGAGCCCCCAGTCGTTGGGGTTGCGGTGCCCGTACCCCGGCAGGACGCCCTTGGTGCCCGGGAACTGGACGGTCATCGCCTCCGCGACCGTACGAGGATCCAGGAGCCGCGGAGCCTGCACCTCGGCCGCGAAGCGCACCAGGTCGTCCACCGTGGACACCCCGTCCTTCGCGGGCGACCCGTCGAGTGTGGTCGACGCCATCCCCAGCGGATCCAGCACCGCCTGCCGCAGATACTCCCCGAACGGAATGTCGGTCGCCTTGGCGATGTGCTCCCCGAGCACCTCGAACCCGGCGTTGGAGTACAGCCGCCGCTCCCCGGGCACCGACGTCACCCGGTGCTCGTCGAAGGCGAGTCCGGAGGTGTGCGCGAGGAGATGACGAACGGTCGAGCCCTCGGGCCCGGCGGGTTCGTCGAGTTCGATAGCGCCTTCCTCGTACGCGACGAGGGCGGCGTAGGCGGCAAGCGGCTTGGTCACCGAGGCGAGCGCGAAGGGCCGCGCACCGGGCCCATGGCTCCCGAGCAGCGTGCCGTCCGCGCGGACGACGGCCGCCGCGGCGGTGGGAACGGGCCAGTTCTCGATCAACGCGAGGCTCTGCAGTGACATGTGGACGAGCCTAAGCGGCTCAGAGCCGGAGCCGCATCGAGGGGTCCGGCTTGCGCACGAAACCGAGCGAGGCGTACAGCGGCTCGCCTTCCGCGGAGGCGTTGAGGTCGACCTGGGGGACACCCCGTTCGCGGTACCAGTCGAGAAGTGCCTCCACGACGGCGCGGGCGTAGCCGCGGCGCCGCGCGTCCGGATCGGTGGCGACGCTGAAGACGTATCCGATCGCGCCCTGCGGATTGGCCCCGTTCCCGATGCGGTAGTCGATCGTCCCGGCGACGAGTGCCGCCAGCGCGTCCGGCCGGTCCGGATGGTCGATGACGAAGGCCGCGAAGTCCCCGTCGGGGTCGGCGAGCCTGCCCCGTACGGTGGGAAGCGATTCGGCGTGCCAGGTGCTGGGCGAGTCGGTGCCGAAGACCGAGTCGAGCATCACCTGGCGCAGACGCAGCACTTCCTCGGCGTCCTCGGGCACGGCACGGCGTACAAGAGTCATGATCCGCAACGTAGACACACCGAGCGGGCGACGTCACCGGATTTTCATGGTTCCGCTTGCTTGGAGTGCACTCCAGGGTTTTAGCGTGGAGGTCATGACGGTGATGGAGACCACGGCCGAGGCCGGTAGCAGTCCCGATCTGTGTGCCGCGCCCCCTGAGCGGGAGCTGCGGCGCCCGGACGGCCAGGACAACTACACGATCAGCGAGGTCGTCGCGTACACCGGCCTGACGGCGCACACCCTGCGCTGGTACGAGCGGATCGGGCTGATGCCGCACATCGACCGCTCGCACACCGGACAGCGCCGCTACACCAACCGCGACCTGGACTGGCTGGGCCTCGTCGGCAAGCTTCGGCTCACCGGAATGCCGGTCGCCGACATGGTGCGGTACGCGGAGCTGGTGCGTGCGGGCGACCACACCTACATCGAGCGCTACGAACTCCTGGAAGCGACCCGCAGGGACGTAAAGTCCCGGATCGCCGAGCTCCAGGACACCCTCGCGGTGCTCGACCGCAAAATCACTTTCTACGCGGACGCCGGGAGTGCCCTGGCGTCGGAGAGGTCCTGATGACGGACAGTAAGATCGCGAAGGTGGAGCTCGGTACCGGCGGCCCCGAGGTCGGGGTGCAGGGCCTGGGCTGCATGGGCATGAGCTTCGCGTACGGGCCCGCCGACGCCGACGGGTCGCGGGCCACCCTGGAGCGGGCGCTGGAGCTCGGCGTCACGCTCTACGACACCGCGGACGCCTATGGGGAGGGTGAGAACGAGAAGTTCCTCTCCCCGTTCTTCAAGGCTCACCGCGACGAACTCGTCATCGCGACGAAGTTCGCCATGACGATCCCGCCGGACGACCCGACCAAGCGGATCATCCGCAACGACGCGCCCTACATCCGGCAGGCCGTCGAGGCGAGCCTGCGACGGCTGGACGTCGATGTGATCGACCTCTACTACATGCACCGGCGTGACGTGAACATCCCGATCGAGGAGACCGTCGGGACCATGGCCGAGCTGGTGCGCGCGGGCAAGGTCAAGCATCTCGGGCTGAGCGAGGTGACGGGCGGGGAGCTGCGTGCGGCACAGGGCGTGCATCCGATCGCCGCCGTGCAGTCGGAGTGGTCGCTGTTCAGCCGTGACATCGAGGCCGGGGTGGTACCGGCGGCGCGTGAGCTGGGTGTGGCGCTCGTGCCGTACTCGCCGCTCGGGCGTGGGTTCCTCACGGGGTCCTTCGCGGACGCCGGGAAGGAGCTGGCGGCGGATGACTTCCGGCGTCGCCAGCCCCGCTTCAACGGGGACAACGCGGCCGCCAACGTCGCGCTCCTGGAGTCGGTACGCTCCGTCGCCGACGCGCATGGCGCCTCGCTCGGGCAGGTCGCGCTCGCCTGGGCACAGCAGCGGGCCGCCGTGTACGGGCTCGCCGTCGTCCCGATTCCCGGCACCACCAAGGCGAAGCGCGTCGAGGAGAACACGGCCGCCACCCGGATCGTCCTCAGCGAGGCCGAGCTGGGTCTGCTGGAGCCCATCGCCGCCAAGGTCGCGGGCGACCGCTACGCGGACATGAACTTTACGTCGGCGGGCCGGGAGTAGCGGGGGGCTGGGGTGGGGTGGGGTTTTTCGCCCCCCTCCGCCCCGTTTCAGCCCGTCCGGCGTTTGAGGACGAGCGCGTTCGGCGCGATACGGGGGTCTGGGGGCAGAGCCCGCCCCCAGGAACAAGGGACGGGTAGGGGCGGAGGGGCCGACTACATCCTTGAGCGGCTCCGCCGCGGGCCACCCCCCGCCCCCGGTCACAGCTCCGCCAGCAGCTCCGCCTTCTTCGTAGAGAATTCCTCGTCCGTCACGAGGCCGGCGTCGCGGAGCTCGCCGAGGTGCCGGATGCGCTCGGCGATGTCGGCGGGGTCGCGCCGGGACGCGGGAGGGGCGAGGGCCGGTACAGGCGCCCCGCCGGACCCCCGTACCGCAGCCAGCACAGCCGCCGCGAACGGCAACGACTCGTGCACCGGCCCGTACCCGAGCCCGAACACGACCGCCGCCGGATCCTGATCGGCCTGCGCGGGCTGTGCCACAGCCGGCTCACGGCGCAACAGCCGCAGATGCCCTTCGAAGACCTCGGGCGAACGCCATTCGACACCGCTGAGCCCCGTGACGGGGAAGGTCTGGTCACCGGCCTTCCACTTCGCCGACGAGGCTCCCGTCCAGAACCACCGGAAGGACACCGACCGACCGTCGAAGGACGCCTTGCCGTCGTACGCCTTGAAGTGCAACGGCGCCTCGGGCGCCCCGACGAGATACCGCTCGGCGGGTTCGTCGTCCTTCGTGAGCTGCGCGCGCAGCTCGTCCGCGTAGTACTCGGCGAGTGTCTCGCGCTCGGCGGGCAGCACCAGACGATAGGGGTCGCACCCCTCCTTGAGCTGTCCCGCGGCCGCCTCCATCAGCGGGTCGGCGCCGGGTCTGGGCACGGCATGCAGAACCACCGTGCCGCGCTTCCCGGGCGTCAGTGTCACCGCCGCGATCGCATCGAGCGGGATACGGCGTTCGCCGAGCGCCTGGAACAGCTTCGGCGTGCGGATTCCCCGTTCGAAGCGGATGAGCACGGAGTCGGACTCGAACTCCCAGACGGCATGAAACCCGGCCAGTACGTCACCCATGCGGGCCATCGTATGCGGCGCACAGGCCCGCGTCGCCTCCCTTGGCGGACCGCGGTCCTTTCGCTTCTACGCGCGTCAGGCTGACGACCCGCCGGACAAACCCGTCCGGCACGCTTCATCCGTGTGCGCGCAGTCCACCGAGCCGTACGCGCCGATGCCGATCTCCGCGAAGTTGTGGAGGCTGTCGGTGCCCGGCTCGAAGTAGCCGGTGTGGCCCTTGGAGCCCCGCGCGGACAGGACCCGCGCCCCGAACCCCGCCGACACCGGGTCGGCGCCGTGTCCGAGCCCTCCGACCTCGAGGTGCGGTACGTCCTGGATCCAGTCGTCGGCGTCCCGCATCGCCCAGACCTGGGCCGTGGTGTGCAGTGCCGTGACCGTGTCGGCCCGCATGCCGGGGCTGCCCGCGACCGCTATGTCGGAGACCCGGGAGGGCAGCTCCTTGGCGGCGACCCCGCACAGCACGGAGCCGTAGCTGTGGCAGTACAGCGCCACCGATGAGCTTCCCGGCAGCGCTCGTACCAGTGCGTTCAGCCGGACCGCGCCCTCCTCGGCGCGCATCGCGGTGGCCGAGTCGATGCCGAGCCCGCTGGGTGCGGTGTAGTCGGCCCAGGCGATCACGGCCGTACGCGTGGTGGGGCTCGCCTCGTGCTCCGCCGCGTACAGGGACTGCGCCATGCCGACCGGCGCCGTGTACTTCTTGGCCGTGCGCTGGAAGGTGAGCAGGGTCGTGTCGACGCCTGGCACCACGACCGAGACGCGTTCGGCCGTGTCGAGGTCTCCGACGACCTCGGCGATCCGGCCCGATCCCATCGGGTCGAAGGCGAGGATCTTGCGGCCCTTTTCGAGCAGCGCCTCGTAGCGGTGCATACGGCGGCCCGCCTCGTGCTGCCCGAGTGGCGAGAGCCGGGTGTCGTGCATGCGCTTGAGCTCGACCTTGCGCTGTTTCTCCAGGGCGAGGCGGTTCGCCTGGTAGCGCAGGGTCACGGGCGCGCCGTTCATGTTGCCGACCGCGAGGGGGTAGCTGTGGGCGAGACGGTCGCGCTGGCCGGCGTCGAGCGAGGCGAAGAAGCGGGCCACGACGCTCGGCGCGGAGCCGGTGTCCGGGAGCGGGCTCCCGGCGAGGCTGCCGTGCTCCCACGCGGAGCGCGAGGATTCGAGGGCCGACGACCCCCGATGGCTGTGAATCGCGGTCCAGCCACTGGTGGCCAGCATCACGAACACCACGGCCAGCGCGAGCAGTGCGCGCCAGACGTTCAGTTGGGGGGAAGCGTCGAAGGAAGTCACTGGGAGGACACACTAGGAGAACAAACGGGTCTCGCGTTAACCGAGTGAGGCGGATCACGTTTCTGGTGGGGTAACTGGGGCAAAGCGTGTTCAACTTGACCTAAATCGTCACGCTGGGTAAGGAAAGTCGAACTTCAGTGGGCGATCTGTGACTCTGTGTGCTGGATGGGCGGTGTGGGGCGCGCCGGTCGGACGTCTCTCCGTACGGCAGGAGTTATTCCCTACGCCATGTTTCCGCCAGTGCGGGCCCCACATGGCTCAGGTAGGAGGCGGTCAGTTCGCGGATCCCCTCGACGCCGATGTCCTCGCCCTGGCCCCACAGGCGGCTCGTCACACGCATCACCCCGCTGAACGCGGCGACCGCGACGCGTGGGCGCGGGTCCGCGTCCAGGTCGAGACCCTCGCGCTCGGCGATCACCTGTGCGATCTCCTCCTCCAGCTCCGCGGAACGGCGCAGATTGACGGCGAGCAGCGCGGGTGTCGACTCGATCAACCGAAGGGTGCGCATATGCAGTTCGATCGGGATGACGGCCTCGATCGCCTCGCCGATGGTGTCCCAGCTCTCCAGGACGGAGCGCCGCAGAACCTCCAACGGGGCTTCGTGGGGTGGGCGTTCGCGCACGGCGGCGACGAAGTGCGACTCGGTGAGCCGCTGGGTGAAGAGGGCGACCTCCTCCTTGCCCGCGAAGTAGCGGAAGAAGGTGCGCTGCGAGACGTCGACGGCCTCGGTGATCTCGTCGACGGTCGTGCGCTCGTACCCCTGGCTGGTGAACAGTTCGAGGGCGGCGTGCAGGAGCGCGTCCCGGGTGCGCTGTTTCTTGAGCTCGCGCAGTCCCGGTCGGGGCGCCGGGCCGGTATGGTCCGCCGTGTCCATGGTCCCTCTTCTCTGCTGTCTCGCCTCCGGATCGTCCGCACCTTGTGAACCGTCTGCCCAGTTCAGGGTATTCGCGAGTGACGTGACAGTTACCGACTTGTCAATTGGTTTGTCAACTGTCAGCGGCTGACACTAGCCTCGAAAACATGACTAGTCAGACCACCGTCGACGCGACGGGACCGGCCGACAAGGCCCCGGCACCCGTCTCCGGACCGACGCCGTCCGCGGGGCTGCGCGGCCACCCCTGGTTCACCCTGTTCACCGTCGCCTTCGGCGTCATGATGGTCGCCCTGGACGGCACCATCGTGGCCATCGCCAACCCGGCCATCCAGAAGGACCTCGGCGCGAGCTTCGCCGACGTCCAGTGGATCACCAACGGCTACTTCCTCGCGCTCGCGGTCACCCTGATCACCGCGGGCAAGCTCGGCGACCGGTTCGGTCACCGGCAGACCTTCCTCATCGGCGTGATCGGCTTCGCCGCGGCCTCCGGGGCCATCGGGTTCTCCAGCAGCATCGCGCTGGTGGTCACCTTCCGCGTCCTGCAGGGTCTGTTCGGCGCGCTGCTGATGCCGGCCGCGCTCGGACTGCTGCGGGCCACCTTCCCGGCCGAGAAGCTGAACATGGCGATCGGCATCTGGGGCATGGTCATCGGCGCGTCCACCGCGGGCGGCCCGATCCTCGGCGGTCTGCTCGTCCAGCACGTCAGCTGGCAGTCGGTGTTCTTCATCAACGTGCCGGTCGGCGTCATCGCGCTGGTCCTCGGCGCGCTGATCCTGACCGACCACCGTGCGAAGAACGCGCCCCGCTCCTTCGACATCCTCGGCATAGCCCTGCTCTCCACCGCCATGTTCTGCCTGGTCTGGGCTCTCATCAAGGCCCCGACCTGGGGCTGGGGCGACGGCCTGACCTGGACCTTCCTGGCCGCCTCGGTGCTCGGCTTCGGGCTCTTCGCCTTCTGGGAGAAGCGGGTGAAGGAACCGCTGATCCCGTTGGGGCTGTTCCGCTCTGTGCCGCTGTCCGCGGGCGTGGTCCTCATGGTCCTGATGGCCATCGCCTTCCTGGGCGGCCTGTTCTTCGTCACCTTCTACCTCCAGAACGTGCACGGCATGAGCCCGGTCGACGCGGGCCTGCACCTCCTTCCGCTGACCGGAATGATGATCGTGGGCTCCCCGCTGGCCGGCGCCATGATCACCAAGACCGGCCCGCGCATCCCGCTCGCCGGCGGTATGGCCCTCACCGCGATCTCCATGTACGGCATGTCCACGCTGGACACGAACACCGGCAGTTTCGTCATGTCGCTCTGGTTCGCCGGTCTCGGCCTCGGTCTCGCGCCGGTCATGGTCGGCGCCACCGAGGTCATCGTGGGCAACGCGCCGATGGAGCTCTCCGGTGTCGCCGGTGGCCTCCAGCAGGCCGCGATGCAGATCGGCGGCAGCCTCGGTACGGCGGTACTGGGCGCCGTCATGGCCTCCAAGGTCGACGGCGACCTCGCGGGCAACTGGGCCGACGCCAAACTGCCCCCGCTCACCCCGGACCAGCTGGACGCGGCCTCCGAGGCGGTCCAGGTCGGCGCCGCGCCGGTCACCCCGGACACGCCCGCCGCCCTCGCCGCGCAGATCACGGACGTCGCCCACGACACCTTCATCTCCGGCATGAGCCTGGCCTGCCTGGTCGCGTCCGGGGTCGCCGTCGTGGCGGTCTTCGTCGCCCTGCTCACCAAGCGGGGCGACAACGCGGAGGCGGGCGCCGGCGCCGGCCACATCTAGGACCTGTTCCTGTCCAGGGCCTGTCCCCGGGCCCGCTCCAGGGGCCGTTTCCCCTATCAGGGTGACAACGCTAAAGATCCCTCGCACCCGGCACGCGCCGCACGTCACAGTGGGTCAAGTCCTCCGTACGACCTGGAGGACGACCGGACTTGCGGCGCGCTGCCGGAGGGGGGCAGCGCGCCGCCAGGTCTTAAGCCGGGATACGGGGGTACCCGCATATCGACCCGAACCGACCGAGCCTTTCCGGGAGTTCAGGAGTTGATGGATGATGGCGGGCTTTGGAAACGGCACGCGCAGGTACCCCCGTTCACGTAGCCGTACGAGGTCACGGACCGGGCCGGATCGCGCGACGCTGGGCACCGTGGGGCTCATCTGCGCGATCGCCGGTTTCTTCGTGCTGGGGATCATCCTCGGCCCGGTGGCGATCGTCTGCGGCTGGCTCGCCATGGGCCGCAGTTGGGCCGGAGCCCGTCCCATCCCGGCCGTCGTCGCGCTCGTCCTGGGCGCGATCGACACGCTGCTGGCCATCATGTGGCTGGCCGGCACGGCAGGCCCGGGCACCGGACTGCTCTGACCGCGGTCCAGAACGGCAACTCGCACCGACTCGCGCTTCGCACACGGCGGTTGACCAGAGCGACGAGTGTTCCTCCGCCGCACCCGGCACCGGGTGCGGCGCCGCCGTGAAGGGCGTGCCTTCAGGCGCCGTACTCCGTGACAGCGTCGCCACCTCCGCCCGCAGGGCGCGTACCTCCTCCGTGAGGGCGGTGATCGCGGCCGTCTGCCGGCGTTCCTCGACGTCGTCCATCTCGAAGCGGGAGATGAACCAGGCGGCGATGTTGGCGGTGACGACACCCAGCAGGGCGATGCCGGAGAGCATCAGACCGACCGCGAGCACGCGGCCCAGACCGGTGGTCGGGGCGTGATCCCCGTACCCCACCGTCGTCATCGTCGTGAACGACCACCACACGGCGTCGCCCAGCGTCCTGATGTTCCCGTTCGGCGAGTCCCGCTCCACGGAGAGGACCGCGAGTGAGCCGAACATCAACAGGCCCACCACCGAGCCCGCGACGTACGTCGTGAGCTGTATCTGTGAGGCGATCCGGGCCCGTTGCCCGACGAGCAGCAGCGTGGAGACGAGCCGCAGCAGCCGCAACGGCTGGACCAGCGGCAGCACCACCGCGAGCAGGTCCAGCCAGTGTGTCCGTACGAACTCCTTGCGCTGCTCGGCCAGCACCAGCCGGGCGGCGTAGTCTGCCGCGAACGCGCCCCACACCACCCACTCCACCGCCGTGCACACGGACGCCACGTCATGACCCGCGGCGGGCCACACGATCGGCACGGCGTAGGCGACGGCGAACGCCAGGGCGAACCCCAGCAGCGGCCGCTGCGTGCGCCGCTCCCAGCGGACCTGTGCCGACTGCTCCTTCATGCCCGCATCGTAAGTAATAAGAAGACAGCGAAGGGGCGGCGAGGCCCGTGGCCCCACCGCCCCTCAGGAGACGTACGAGAGACGTACGCAAAGGAGACGTACGAACTACGCGTCGCCGCCCGCGGCCCCCGGGTCGGCCGCCTGCACGTCGAGCAGTTGGTAGCGGTCGATCGCCTGCTTCAGCACCGACCGGTCGACCTTGCCCTCGCGCGCCAGCTCGGTCAGCACCGCGACCACGATCGACTGCGCGTCGATGTGGAAGAAGCGCCGGGCCGCCCCACGCGTGTCCGCGAAGCCGAAGCCGTCGGCGCCCAGGGACTGGTAGGTCCCCGGCACCCAGCGGGAGATCTGGTCGGGGACGGACCGCATCCAGTCGGAGACGGCGACGAACGGGCCCTCGGCCCCCGACAGCTTCTGCGTCACGTACGGGACGCGCTGCTCCTCCTCGGGGTGCAGCAGATTGTGCCGCTCCACCTCGATGGCCTCGCGCCGCAGCTCGTTCCAGGAGGTCGCCGACCAGACGTCCGCCTTCACGTTCCAGTCGGCCGCCAGGATCTGCTGCGCCTCGACCGCCCACGGCACCGCCACACCGGAGGCCATGATCTGCGCCGTGGTGGTGCCTTGATCGCCCGACTTGAGGCGGTAGATGCCCTTCAGAATGCCGTCCACGTCCACGCTCTCCGGTTCTGCCGGATGCTGGATCGGCTCGTTGTAGACGGTCAGGTAATAGAACACATCTTCGCTATCGGGGCCGTACATCCGGCGCAGCCCGTCCTTGACGATGTACGCGATCTCGTACCCGTACGCCGGGTCGTACGCGACACACCCCGGGTTCGTCGAGGCGAGCAGCTGTGAGTGGCCGTCCGCGTGCTGGAGACCCTCACCGGTCAGAGTCGTACGACCGGCGGTCGCACCCAGTACGAAACCGCGCGCCAACTGGTCGGCCATCTGCCAGAACTGGTCGCCGGTGCGCTGGAAACCGAACATCGAGTAGAAGACGTAGACCGGGATCAGCGGCTCGCCGTGCGTGGCATACGCCGAACCCGCGGCGATCAGCGACGCCGTACAGCCCGCCTCCGAGATGCCGTCGTGCAGCATCTGGCCCGTCGGGGACTCCTTGTACGCGAGCAGCAGATCGCGGTCCACGGACTCGTACTGCTGGCCGAGCGGGTTGTAGATCTTCGCGCTCGGGAAGAACGAGTCCATACCGAAGGTGCGGTACTCGTCGGGCGCGATCAGCACGAACCGCCTGCCGATCTCCTTGTCCCGCATGAGGTCCTTGAGCAGCCGGACGAACGCCATGGTGGTGGCGATCGACTGCTGGCCCGAGCCCTTCTTCACACTCGCGTACGTCTTGTCCTCGGGAAGTACGAGGGGCTTCGACCGCACGACACGGGTCGGGACGTACCCGCCCAGGCTCTTGCGGCGGTCGTGCATGTACTGGATCTCTTCCGAGTCCCGGCCCGGGTGGTAGTACGGCGGGGAGCCGCCCTCCAGCTGCTGGTCGGTGATCGGGATGTGCAGCCGGTCGCGGAAACCCTTGAGGTCCGCGGTCGTCAGCTTCTTCATCTGGTGGGTCGCGTTGCGGCCCTCGAAGTTCGGGCCGAGCGTCCAGCCCTTGACGGTCTGTGCAAGCACCACCGTCGGCTGGCCCTTGTGCGCCTTGGCCGCCGCGAAGGCCGCGTACACCTTCTTGTGGTCGTGACCGCCGCGCCCCAGGTGCAGGATCTGGTCGTCCGTCATGCTCTCGACCATCGCGCGCAGCCGGTGGTCGTGCCCGAAGAAGTGCTCACGGATGTACGCGCCGGTCTCGGTGGCGTACGTCTGGAACTGGCCGTCCGGCGTGGTGTTCAGCTGGTTGACCAGCACCCCGTCGCGGTCCTGTGCGAGCAGCGGGTCCCAGGTGCGGTCCCAGACCAGCTTGATGACGTTCCAGCCGGCGCCCCGGAACTGCGACTCCAGCTCCTGGATGATCTTGCCGTTGCCGCGCACCGGGCCGTCGAGCCGCTGCAGGTTGCAGTTGACGACGAAGGTCAGGTTGTCCAGGCCCTCACGCGCCGCGATCGACAGCTGGCCGAGCGACTCCGGCTCGTCCATCTCGCCGTCACCGAGGAACGCCCACACGTGCGACTTGGAGGTGTCGGCGATCTCGCGCGCCTCCATATAGCGGTTCATCCGCGCCTGGAAGATCGCGCCGAGCGGGCCCAGGCCCATGGAGACGGTCGGGAACTCCCAGAAGTCCGGCATCAGCCGCGGGTGCGGGTACGAGGACAGCCCGTACGGCGCCTTCGACTTCTCCTGCCGGAACGCGTCGAGCTGCTGCTCGCTCAGTCGGTCCAGCAGGAACGCGCGGGCGTAGATGCCCGGCGAGGCGTGCCCCTGGAAGAAGATCTGGTCGCCGCCGTCGCCCTCGTCCTTGCCGCGGAAGAAGTGGTTGAAGCCCACGTCGTACAGCGAGGCGGAGGACGCGAAGGTGGCGATGTGACCGCCGACGCCGATACCCGGACGCTGGGCCCTGGACACCATCACCGCCGCGTTCCAGCGGGTCGCGTTCAGGACCTTGCGCTCGATCTCCTCGTTGCCGGGGAAGAACGGCTCGTCCTTGGTGGCGATCGTGTTGACGTAGTCCGTGCTGCGCATCTCGGGCACGGCCACGCGCTTCTCGCGGGCCCGCTCGATGAGCCGCAGCATCAGATAGCGGGCGCGCTCCCGGCCGCGCTCGTCGACGGCGGCGTCGAGGGAGTCGAGCCACTCCTGAGTCTCCTCAGGGTCGAAGTCCGGGACCTGGCTGGGAAGGCCGCCAATGATGATCGGGTTGCGATCGGATCCGGAAGCCACGCTGTTCCTTCGCTGTCGGAGGGCTGTCAGAGGGGGCTGTACTTCGCTGTGTTCACACCGTTCCCCATCGTGTACCCGGCGAACGGAATCGTCACCTCTACTGGGAGGTAACCGGGACGTTCTCGCAGTACGTTGGGACGTGCCCGGCCAAAACGCAACGATACGCTCAGTCCGTGACGCGTTCCGCAAAGTCGTTCGGGTCTCGTATCCTTCAAGGGTTGTGAAATTCGCAAACCGGACAGAAGGGTGTGGTGCGCGTCACCAGGTGCCTCGACTCCATGCCTGGAGTTGCGTCGACACCGCCAGGATCGTCACCGTTTCGGCGGTCTCGACGGCCGGGTACTTGCGCGATCCGCCCCGTCCGTGTGGACTACGGCCAATGCTTCGCGCACGCGCGTGGCCAGAAGACTCCCCAGGCTCCGACAAAGCCGGGGGAGACCCCAACCAGAAACATGATCAGGAGGCAACCCGTGAGCGCGACCGCGGACCACGCGGAGGAGAGGACGAACCCTGCCGCAAGGCTGGGGTTCCAGCCCGAGCAGGTGGTCCAGGAGATCGGCTACGACGACGACGTCGACCAGGAGCTCCGCGAGGCCATTGAGGAAGTCATCGGCAGCGAGCTCGTGGACGAGGATTACGACGATGTCGCCGATGCCGTGGTGCTGTGGTTCCGCGACGAGGACGGCGACCTGACCGACGTACTGGTGGATGCCACCACGTACATCGAAGACGGCGGCGCCATCCTCCTGCTGACGCCGAAGACCGGCCGTGACGGCTACGTGGAGCCGAGCGACATCGCCGAAGCGGCGACGACTGCGGGTCTGTCGGCGACCAAGAGCGCCAGCGTGGGCAAGGACTGGAGCGGCAGCCGGCTGGCCACCCCGAAGGGGGCCAAGTCCGGCAAGCGCTGATACCCCGCCGGGCCGATCCGGGCAACCACTCCGGCGGTTCATGCCGCCGGACCCCTGGACATGCGGCCTGAAGGGCCTCGTCCTCGAACGCCGGACCCGCTGACACGCTCAGCCGGTCCGGCGTTCTGCCGTGTCGCCCTTCCCCGGGGTCGCGGTGGTCGCTGCGTAGGGTGGACTCACCCGAACAGCCCCCTGGAAGGGAAGCGTGTGACTATGGCGATCGCGGTCGGCACCAAGGCGCCGGACTTCGAGCTCAAGGACAACCACGGCGCCACCGTGCGACTGTCCGACTTCCGCGGCGAGAAGAACGTGGTGCTGCTCTTCTACCCGTTCGCTTTCACGGGTGTGTGCACCGGCGAGCTGTGCTCCCTGCGCGACAACCTGCCGCAGTTCACCGACCGTGACACCCAGCTGCTGGCCGTCTCGAACGACTCCATCCACACCCTGCGCGTCTTCGCCGAGCAGGAGGGCCTGGAGTACCCGCTGCTCTCCGACTTCTGGCCGCACGGCAACACTTCGCGCGCGTACGGCGTCTTCGACGAGGACAAGGGCTGCGCGGTGCGCGGCACGTTCGTCATCGACAAGGAGGGCGTCGTCCGCTGGACCGTGGTCAACGCCCTGCCGGACGCGCGCGACCTGAACGAGTACGTCACGGCGCTCGACACCCTGTGATTGTTCGGTCCCAAGCCCTGCAGGGTGCGGGAACCCGTCACTAGGATCGACACGTTGATCCGATACCGAACGCAGTCGGGGCATCCCGCCCCTGAACACCAATGGAGGACTCGTGGGAGTCAGCCTCAGCAAGGGCGGCAACGTATCGCTTTCGAAGGAGGCCCCGGGACTGACCGCGGTCATCATCGGTCTGGGGTGGGACATCCGCACCACCACCGGCACCGACTTCGACCTCGACGCCAGCGCCATCCTCACGAACCCGGACGGCAAGGTCAGCAGTGACGCCAACTTCGTGTTCTTCAACAACCTGAAGAGCCCGGACGGCTCGGTCGAGCACACCGGGGACAACACCACCGGTGAGGGCGAGGGCGACGACGAGCAGATCAAGGTCAACCTCGCCGGCGTCCCGGCCGACATCGAGAAGATCGTCTTCCCGGTCTCGATCTACGACGCCGAGAACCGCCAGCAGTCCTTCGGCCAGGTCCGCAACGCGTTCATTCGCGTGGTGAACCAGTCGGGCGGTGCGGAGATCGCGCGCTACGACCTGTCCGAGGACGCCTCGACGGAGACCGCCATGGTCTTCGGCGAGCTCTACCGGCACGGCGCGGAGTGGAAGTTCCGCGCCATCGGCCAGGGCTACGCCTCGGGCCTGCGCGGTATCGCGCAGGACTTCGGCGTCAACGTCTGAGCAAAAGCCCTTCGGCCCATCCGTCCGGCGCCGCACACTTCACGTGCGGCGCCGGACGCGCTCGGCAACCCAACGTATGACCTCGGGGAGGACCAGAATCATGGGCGTCACGCTCGCCAAGGGGGGCAATGTCTCCCTCTCGAAGGCCGCACCCAACCTCACACAGGTGTTGATCGGGCTCGGCTGGGACGCACGCTCCACCACCGGAGCCGACTTCGACCTGGACGCCAGCGCACTGCTGTGCAACTCCGGCCGGGTGCTCGGCGACGAGTATTTCGTGTTCTACAACCAGCTCAAGAGCCCGGAGGGCTCGGTGGAGCACACCGGGGACAACCTCACGGGTGAGGGCGAGGGTGACGACGAGTCGATCCTGATCGACCTCTCCAAGGTTCCGGACAATGTGGACAAGATCGTCTTCCCGGTCTCCATCCACGACGCCGACAACCGTGGCCAGACCTTCGGCCAGGTCAGCAACGCTTTCATCCGCGTCGTCAACCAGGCCGACGGCCAGGAACTCGCGCGCTACGACCTGTCCGAGGACGCCTCCACGGAAACGGCGATGATCTTCGGCGAGGTTTACCGCTATGGAGCGGAATGGAAGTTCCGCGCAGTGGGGCAGGGGTACGCGTCGGGCTTGCGGGGCATCGCTCTAGACTTCGGAGTCAACGTTTCGTAAAGCCGGGTACGGCGGGGGGAAACCCTCTCCGGACTTCGTCCGGGGGTAGCCCCCCAACACACGATGGGGTAACCAGTGGTCCTGAAAACCTTCGGCTGGTCGTTCGCGGTCACCGCGGTCGGCTTGGTCGCGGCGGTGTTGATCGACGGATGGACAGCGTTCGGGATCGTCCTGATCCTTTCCGTTCTCGAAATCTCGCTGTCCTTCGACAACGCGGTGGTCAACGCCGGAATCCTGAAGAAGATGAGCCCGTTCTGGCAAAAGATCTTCCTCACGGTCGGTGTTCTGATCGCCGTCTTCGGAATGCGGCTGGTCTTCCCCGTCGTGATCGTGGCGATCACCGCGTCGCTCAACCCCATCGACGCCGTCGACCTGGCGCTGAACGACGCGGACCGCTACCAGCAGCTGGTCACCGACGCGCACCCGGCGATCGCTGCCTTCGGCGGCATGTTCCTGTTGATGATCTTCCTCGACTTCATTTTCGAGGAGCGTGACATCAAGTGGCTCGGCTGGATCGAGCGCCCGCTGGCCAAGCTCGGCAAGGTCGACATGCTGTCGGTCTGCATCGCCCTGGTCGTCCTGCTCGTCTCCGCGCTGTACTTCGCCTCGCACGCCCACCAGCACGGCGGCATCCACGTCGACAAGGCGGAGACGGTCCTGCTCTCCGGCGTCGGCGGTCTCATCACGTACCTGGTGGTCGGCGGACTCTCCGGCTTCTTCGAGAACCGGCTGGAGGAGGAAGAGGAGCGCGAGCACGAGGCCGAGGAAGAGGCCAGGCGCGACGGCAAGCCGGTCTCCGCGGTGACCCTCGCCGGCAAGGCCGCGTTCTTCATGTTCCTCTACCTGGAGGTCCTGGACGCGTCCTTCTCCTTCGACGGTGTCATCGGCGCCTTCGCCGTCACGAACGACATCATCCTGATGGCGCTCGGCCTCGGCATCGGCGCCATGTACGTCCGCTCGCTCACGGTCTACCTGGTCCGCCAGGGCACCCTCGACGACTACGTCTACCTGGAGCACGGCGCGCACTACGCGATCGGCGCCCTCGCGGCGATCCTGCTCGTCACCATCCGTTTCGAGATCAACGAGTTCATCACCGGTCTCACCGGTGTCGTCCTGATCGCCTGGTCCTTCTGGTCCTCCGTGCGCCGCAACAACGCGCTGGCGGCGGCCGAGGGAAAAGGTGAGCCCTCGGACGACAAGGCCGAGGTCTCGTCCGGGGTCTGACCCCGGCTCGGGTTCCGGGGTGTGACCCGGGCCCAGGTGAGGAACGCTCTTGTACGGGGCGGCCGCGTGGACGAGTACACGCGGCCGCCCCCCCGGCCGAAAGAGGGGACGGGGGGGGGGAATGGGGAACTGGCAGGACCTGTGGGGCGGGCGCAAGGCCGACCACG